>JAGWBG010000108.1:0-2125 GCA_021296015.1 Dehalococcoidia bacterium
TTCGAGGGCGACCTTCGATCCACTATATCACAGAATACGCAGCGTGCCTTTTGCGTCATTCGGTTCGTGACCTCTGCGTCAGGTTTATTAATTTGGTTCTTGGAAAGCGGGTGTCCGGGGCGTGCTAACCCGGTAAGTATCGTCAGCTATAGCTCATGGGGTTCCAGGGTCACATGACCGTCCTTTTGCACCGGATAGCCCGCCCTGAGGCGGTGGCCATGACTGAGGAGCAGCAACCAGCGCTCCTTTACAGCCTGGCCCAGAAGTCGTCGCTTGCACTCGAGAGTATCCGCGGGGTGAATATCCCCTGCGCCGATATAGTGCAAGGGCAGGTGATGGGCAGTAGGCAGCACGTCTCCAAGGCAAGCCACCTTCCGGTCTCCCGATTCGATGGTCACTATCTGATGTCCCCTGGTATGCCCTCCGGTGACTCTCAGCCATACCCCCGATGCTATCTCGGTATCGCCATCAAGCAACTCTAGCTGACGGCTTTCTTCCAGGGGCAGGAAGTCCTCCGTCATATAGGCTCCGATGGCACGCTCGCTGGGGTGAGTAGCCTCTTCCCAGTCTTGTCTCTGGACGAGGTAGGTGGCGTTGGGAAACGTGGGTACGGGTTCACCCCCGTAACTACGCCTGGTACACCCTCCTACGTGGTCGAAATGGAGATGGGTAAGGGCAACCAGGTTTATATCTTCCACTCCTAGACCGTGAGCTTTCAGGCCGTTAATCAGTTCCCCTGTCTTCATGGCGAAGACGGTCTTATTATGAGAAGTGTGCTTGCTGCCTGCTCCCGTGTCTACCAGGATAATTTTGTCCCCGGACCGAATCAGAAGGCAGTTGAGCCCCAACAACACCCGGTTCTTGCTATCGGCGGGACTCAGGGTCTTCCAGGTGACCTTGGGCACCGCACCGTACATGAGGCCGCCATCCACACGGATTGCGCCGTCGCTGACCAGGGAAAGCTCCACGTCGCCGACTTTCATTTCTGAGTGAATATAAGGGTTGAATATGTGGCTTGTCAATGCTTACCCCGAGGCTCGGGCACGACCTTTTCACGGTCATGCCCAAAGCTTCCTCGCCCTTGATGGAAGAGGATTGAAGTGGGGGTGGTTCCTCTGCTGACCCCTCATCCTAACCTTCTCTCACAAGGGGGAGAAGGGACTTTAGAAAGACTTTACAGCCTTGGGTCGGGTCTTCGTAACTTGTCTACTCATTCTCCTTTTCCCCGTCAAAGGCCTCCGTCCAGAAAACGAAGGACCAAGGGATTGAACTCATCTGGCCGCTCCATCTGGGGCCAGTGGCCGCAGTGAGGGATCACGTGGACCGCCCGGTATGGAGCGGTAGTGTCTCCCTCGTCACTATCACAGACCAGTACCCGCCGGGCATGATAAGCGTGCGAGACGGGTATGAGCCTGTCCTCCTCTCCCCAGACGATGAGAAGGGGTTTTGCATAGTCCTTGAGCTTTTGCAGCATCATCATGTCTTTACGTAATCCTCCGAGACTGACCCCTGAACGAAGTTCCTCCAGCGTAACCCTTTTCCCCAGTGAAGTGTTCCGCGCCTCCATAATGTCCTCCAGCGCGGCAGCGCTCACAAGTTGAGGCTCATAGAATATACTCTTTATCAGGTTATCGGGGTTGCGAACGTTGGGAATGTGAAGCAACTCACCCAGAAACGGGAGGGACGCCAGGCGGAGGAACCAGGCCATCTGCCTCCCCAAACCCGCCGAGTCTACCAGCACCAGCTTATCAACTCTCTCCGGGTATGTAAGGGCGCAGATAGTGGTGACCAACCCGCCCCCTGAGTTCCCCATAAGGGTGGCGCGATTGATGCCCAGGGTATCCATCAGTCTAATGAGGAACTTTGCCCCCGCTGCCGAGTGATAGTCCAGGAACTTTGGTTTATCGGACTTCCCACTGCCTGGCAGGTCAATGGCGTAAACGGTATGTCCCTGTGCAAGGGGAGCGATGTTCTTCTCCCAGATGGAGAGGGACGCACCCAGCCCGTGAACCATCAGCACTGCCGGGCCTTCTCCCGCCGTCACGTAACGGACCGTTACGTTGATGTCTTCGTCCCTCGTCTGGCCGGAAGAGACCTTACCTCCGTTGCGTCGGGATTGAGGGAG
>JAGWBG010000108.1:2237-8091 GCA_021296015.1 Dehalococcoidia bacterium
AGCCGGGGAAAGGCCCGCCTCCCGCTACGTCCCGACGAGGCGGCTTAGGCCGCCTCTTCGGTAACAATCCGATGCCCCTCTGATAGATGGGCAGGGCTTAAACGGCAGTGCCGACTGCCTCACCAACCCTGCTGCCCTGATTTGTAAAAGTCAACCCCTCGGAACCGCTGTCTATCAGGATGTGGTCCCCATTCTGGAACTCCCCGGCCAGGATTGCCTTGGAAATGGGAGTCTCCAGGTATCTCTGGACCGCCCTCCGCAACGGCCTGGCCCCAAAGGTGGGGTCGAATCCCTCTTTGGCGAACCACCGCCGGGCCTCCGGCGTCAACTCGAAGGTTATCTCCCGGTCCGCAAGGCGCTTCCGTACCTCGGCTGCCATCAGACCAACTATGCTCTCGATTTGGTCCTGAGTAAGGGGATCAAAGATGATAATCTCATCTATGCGGTTCAGGAACTCGTGGCGGAAGGCCCGTTTGAGGGCGTCTTGCACCGAGTCCCTTAGCCGGTGCTCATCCACCACGTCCTTCCCGTCCCTGCGGAATCCGAAGGGCTGGCGGCCTACTTCACCTGTACCCAGATTGCTGGTCATTATAATCACCGTATTACGGAAGTCAACGGTGCGGCCATGACCGTCCGTAAGGCGTCCATCCTCCATAATCTGAAGGAGCACGTTAAACACGTCCGCGTGTGCCTTCTCAATCTCGTCGAAGAGTATAATTCTGAAGGGATGTCTGCGCACCGCCTCAGTCAGTTGGCCGCCCTCGTCGAACCCCACGTAACCCGGGGGTGCACCGATGAGCCGCGATACGGTATGCTTCTCCATGTATTCCGACATATCTACCCGAATCATATTGGCCTCATCGTCGAACAGGAACTCCGACAGGGCCTTGGCCAACTCGGTCTTGCCAACTCCGGTGGGGCCTAGGAATATGAAGTTTCCAATGGGACGCTTGGGGTCGCTGAGGCCGGACCGGGCACGACGTATCGCCTCAGAGACAGCTACTACCGCCTCCTCCTGGCCCACCACGCGCTCGTGAAGGTGTTCCTCCATGCGGAGCAACTTTTCCGCCTCCTCCTCAAGCAGACGGGACACCGGGATGCCCGTCCATCTGGAGATGAGTGCGCCAATATCCCCTTCATCCACTATCATCTCTATCTTTTTGTCTAGCATCCAAGCCCCTCTCTCGCGGTTATACTGCTGCTCCAACCGCAGCCGCTCGGTCTTGATCTGGGCAGCCTTCTCGTAATCGGAGCGCTGGGCCGTTGCGTCCTCCTCATTGGCCAGGTCCTGGATTTGCCTCTCCACTTCCTTGAGGTTGACAGGAAGGCTCTCGGCATCAATGCGGAGCTTGCTGGCAGCCTCGTCTATAAGGTCCACCGCCTTGTCCGGCAGGTTTCGGTCGGTAATATAACGATGACTGAGGCGGGCGGCTGACACCAGCGCGGAGTCCTCTATCTTCACCTTGTGATGGGACTCGTAGCGGGGCCGCAGTGCTCTGAGGATTTCCACCGTTTCCTCCTCCGTCGGTTCCTCCAAGTACACAGGCTGGAAACGCCGCTCCAGGGCCGAGTCCTTCTCGATGTACTTTCGGTATTCATCAACAGTGGTAGCACCGATACATTGCAGCTCACCCCGTTGAAGGGCCGGCTTGAGCAGGTTGCTGGCGTCAATAGCCCCCTCTGCTCCACCCGCCCCTACGACGGTGTGTATCTCATCTATGAAGAGAATAACCTCTCCCTCTGCGCCTTTTACCTCGTCCATGACCGCCTTCAGCCGCTCCTCGAACTCGCCCCGGAACTTGCTTCCCGCCACCAGAGCGCCCATGTCAAGGGCCAGTACCCGACGGTCCTTTAGCACGTCCGGCACATCCCCTATGACGATGCGTTGGGCCAACCCCTCTGCGATAGCAGTCTTGCCTACACCGGCCTCACCTATGATTACCGGGTTATTCTTTTTGCGCCGGGTGAGGGTTTGCATTACACGGCGCACCTCCTGGTCCCTACCCACCACGGGGTCCAGCTTCCCCTGGCGAGCCAAGCCTGTGAGGTCAACGCTGTATTTTTCCAGGGAGCGGTACTTGCTCTCGGCTCTGGGGTCAGTTACCCGGTGGGTGCCCCGGACCTGCATCAGAGCACGATAGACCTTCTCTTGGTCAACGCCATGTTCCTTCAGAATACGGGCAGCGGCCCCTTCTCGTTCCATTGTGGCACCAATCAGAAGGTGTTCAGTGCCGATGAACTCGTCCTTCATGTGCTGGGCCTCCGCCTTGGCATTGTCAAGGAGGAGTGCCCCCCGGGGAGTAGCGTATATCTGGTTCGCCTCATTGGACATTTTGGGGGCTCGCTCCAGCGCTTCTTCCAGGGCCTGCTTTACTGATGCCGTAGATACTCCAAGATTATCAAGTATCTTCTCAGGCAACCCGTCCTCCAGTTCCAGAAGCGCCAGTAGAATATGCTCCACGTCCCACTGGCTATGTCTGTAACGGCGCACTATCCCCTGAGAGTTGAACAGGACATCCCGGGCTTTCTCCGTAAATTCATCCGGTCTCAATACCATTGTCCATGCCTCCCTGCAACTAGCTCTGGCTGCGCTTACCGGGCGAGGCTGCCTGTAGTCGCTTGATTTTATTCGACAGTTGGGTGTTCTCTTTCTCCAGTTGAATGATTCGCTCCATGAGCTTTAATACCACCTCCACACCCGCCAGGTTGACGCCCATGTCGTCGGTCAGGGCCTTTATCCGCCTCAATCTCTCTATGTCGTTGGGAGAGTAAAGACGTCTTTTGCCCTCGGAGCGGGAGGGCATCACCAAGCCCACTCTTTCATAGTATCGGAGGGTCTGAGCATGTACGCCCACCATGTTGGCGGCTATGCTGATTACAAAGCACGGCTCGTTATCGAAAGATCGTTCCGTTGTCAAATCTATTACCTCCTGGCTATACGACCCTCTTTAAGCTCCTGGAAAAGTTGTTTTTCCTCGTCACTGAGGTCTTTGGGCAGCATCACCTTCACTATTGCGTAAAGGTCGCCCCTGGCCTCCGGGCTATTCAGGCGAGGCATCCCCTGACCGGCAAGGCGAAGGGACTGCCCGTTCTGCGTCTCCGGGGGTATGGTCAGCATAACCCTACTCTTGATAGTGGGGACAGCCACCTCGCCCCCCAACATTGCGGCGAAAAGGGGGACCGCCACGTCGGTATAAAGGTCTGCACCAGTGCGACGGAACATGGAGGAGGGGCGCACCGTAACCTCAAGGTAGATGTCCTGTTGATGTCCCCTTCCGGCTGATATATGTACCCTGGAACCGGTGTCTACACCCGGCGGTATCTTCACCTCCAGCCGCCTGGATGGCACGTTAGCGCCGGCACCGGCTATCTCCAGATAACGTGTGGCCCCGCTAAACGCCTCTTCCAGGCTCACTTCCACGGGATATTTCGCCGAGGCATACCCGACGGGCCGGTCTCTAAAGCCGCTCCTCCTGCCTGTACCGGAGAAAATCTCGTCGAAGAGCCCACCCGTGTGGACGCCATCGAAGTCAAAGGAGAAACTCGCGACATCCCCATCGGAGAACCAGTGAGAAAAATTGTTACCCCTGTTGGCCTGGGCCTTCTCTATTTCGTCAGCGTGTTTCCAGTTCTCGCCGTATTTGTCGTACTTACGGCGTTTCTCAGGGTCCGAGAGGACTTCGTGAGCCTCGTTTATGCGCTTGAACTTCCCCTCTGCCTCCTTGTCGCCGGGATTGACATCGGGGTGGTACTGCCTGGCCAGCTTACGGTAGGCTTGCTTTACCTCCTTATCCGAGGAGGTCCTGGGGATGCCAAGGATGGTGTAGTAATCTTCCATCATCTTCACTCGCAGTAATTCTAATTAATATTCTAGATTGTTCAATGTAAATTGTCAAATGTTATAGTGTTTATTGGACAATTAATATGATGATTAATATAGAGTATTCTTGACAAATAATACTCAAGTTACTATAATCAATGTTGAGAGGTGGAAGCGAGGCTAGACAACCTGCTACCTGAATAAACCGTAGTTCAAGGAGGAGGAGATGTTACTGAAACAATGGGAACCCTTTGCCAAGTTTCGCAGATTTGACCGCGGAATGGACCGAGTCAGTGGGCAAACATTTCGGCCTTTCTACACGTGGCCTCACTACTGGTCCGAGAATGGACGCGTAGCGATAGACGTGTACCGGGATGCAGATAATCTGGTGGTGCGGGCTGCTCTGCCGGGCGTCAAGCCTGAGGATGCAGAAGTCACCGTCGCCGACGGCATACTGTCCATCAAGGGCGAGGCCAAGTTCGAGAAAGAGATTAAGGAGGACGAGTACCTTCACCGGGAGCACGGTTATGGTTCATTCCACCGCACGGTAGCTCTGCCTCGCGGACTTGACGCTGAGAAGGCCGAGGCCGCCTATGACAACGGCATCTTGACCGTGACCATACCCAGACACGAAGAGCGCAAGGGTAGATTACTCAAGATCAATGCCAAGTCCGCAGAAGAGAATAAGAGCTAGACTGCACCTCCGACGCTGGGACCACTTCCCCTGTAGGCAACATTCAGGCCCCCCACCGGCAGTGTGCCGATGGGGGGCCTTCCCCCAAGTATGCAGAGGACCGATAATGAGGTGTGAGCTACACGTAAATAGGTAGCTTACCGGTCCGTTGCATACTATATAATACGTCCCAAGTGGCAGAGTAGATTCCTCGTACTCTTCGAGTTAGAGGGATTTCTAGAACTCATCTTCCCGCACCCAATCCGAAGGTGCCAAGCAACTCTCTGGCAATTCACTGCGCCAAAGTCACTGCCACGCCGAAATGGTCCGAGGCCAGGTTATCCGTCATTGAGAAGTCACTTGTGTTAAGGTCGCTGGATACCCATATATAGTCAATGCGCTTGGACGGATTGTCCGACGGCCACGTATAACCGTGACCCACCCCCCGAGGGGATATGCCTTGCTCCGAGGTGGACCGGCGTCCTCCAGCGGGGTCTTTTGAGGAGTACAGGAAGGCATCTTTCAAACCTGCGTCCTCAAGCAAAAGCATCTCCGGAGCATCCGGTAACGCATTGAAGTCCCCTATGAGGACGCTCCTAACATCATTGTTCAAAGCCTTGAGGACCGCTCGCACTTGTGGGTCCCTCAGATGTCCTTCATCGGGCAGGTGATGCAAATGGGTTGCGATGACCGTCAGTGGCCCGCCATCGCCAATGTCAATCCGAGATACGATTAGGCCCCGCTTTAGCTGCAACTGGGAGTTATTTGACATAGGCTCATTACGGGCATCCAGTATGGGGTAGCGGCTAAGGATGGCGCTACCCCATACCGAGTCCGCAGTAGGACCCCACACATAGGTCATATCAAGCCTCCGAGACAGCCACACCAGCGTGTCGAAAGAACCGTCTATTACCCATCCGCGAGAAACTTCCTGCAAAGCGATAATATCAGGGTCCTGGTCTTCAATGGTGTCGGCCAGTTCCTCTATCGCAAGGTAGCCATCAACGTCGAAGCCCTGGTGCAGGTTGTAAGACATCACCCTGATTGGGAAACCTTCGGAGGCTGACTCAGGCTGAGGTTCATCCCAAGCCGCCAGGTAAGCGAGAGGTAGAACAAGCAGCAGGATAGATAGCACAATGGGAGCCCAATCTTGTACCAATCCCGGTCGAAGGGTATGTATTCTGGCCCGATACCTGGAAGATATGAGCATTGTGCCCGAAACAGTCAGGAGAAGTATAATCACCGCAACGGGAGCGATGATGGCAGCCCCCCCGGGGAGGTCGAACTCATAGTTAACGTAGTACACAAAGTTCAGCACCAGGAAAAGCAGCATACCCAGACCACAGGCTCCGGTTATGTCA
>JAGWBG010000109.1:0-5848 GCA_021296015.1 Dehalococcoidia bacterium
TTTGAAATGCGCTGTCCCTGCCTTTTCTGATAAAGCAGAGGGTTTGGGGGCAAAGATAATTATGCCGCCCACTCAGGTTACGGAAGATGTCACCATAGCTCTCTTTTGCGACCTTGATGGCAACGCTGTAGGTCTGCTCAAGGGATAGAGCCAGTTGCGCTTTCAGTAATGGCCTCCGTGGGGTATAATGTAGTTAATGAATAGGATATTCCTGTCACCGATGGTCACAACCCCGCCCGTGAGATAAAGGGCGGGGTTTTACTTTGTGAAAAGGGGAGCAATCCGATGGACATTTTCAAATACATGGAAGAGCATGGTCACGAGCAGATTGTGATGTGCTCGGAGCCTTCGGTTGGCCTCAGGGCTTTCATCGCGATTCATGACACCACCTTGGGTCCGGCTGTGGGAGGAGTCCGAATATGGCCCTATGAGACCGAGGAAGATGCCATCCTGGATGTGCTCCGCCTCTCCCGTGCCATGACCTACAAATCGGCGGCGGCGCATATACCCTTTGGTGGAGGCAAGGCCGTCATCATGGCGGACTCTCGAAAGGACAAGACGGAGGCGATGCTACGCACCTATGCCAGGTACGTTGACACACTTGGAGGACGCTATATCACCACCACTGACGTGGGTTCCTCCACAATGGATCTGGAATATATAGCATTGGAGACTAAACACGTGACCGGAATGCCCATATCTATGGGTGGCAGTGGCGACACCTCCACGCTCACCGGTCTGGGAGTCTACATGGGGATGAAAGCCTGTGCGAAGGCCGTGTGGGGCTCCGATTCCCTTTCGGATAGGACCGTCGCCATGCAGGGCTTTGGCAAGGTCGCCTATCGTACCGCCAAGCATCTGCTGAAGGAAGGGGCCAACCTGTTGGTTAGCGACATATACACAGGGGCTCTGGAAACGGCCAAGGAGATGGGCGCTACGGTGGTGGAGCCTGATGGGATTTACGACGTGACTTGCGACATTTTCTCCCCCTGTGCCCTTGGGGGAACCCTCAACGATAGGACTATCCCGCGTCTCCGATGCAGTGTTGTGGCCGGCGGTGCCAACAACCAGCTTCTTACTGATGAAGACGGGGCGGAGCTTCATCGTAGAGGTATCCTGTACGCCCCGGATTACATCATCAATGCCGGCGGAATTATCAACGTATCCTGCGAGCTGGGGGACGTCGCTTACAGTGTCGAGCGTGCGACGGAGATGACAGAGCGAATCTATGAGGCCATGGAGCGGACGCTGCACGTCTCTTCCAGAGACGAGATACCCACCGCCCAGGCCGCCGACAGAATGGCGGAAGAGCGTATAAGCTCCGTTAGACAACTCCGGGGGATATACCGCTCCCGCTGAGCATCCGACCCTGACTGGTCTTAATTAGAAGGCCGTCGTAGGTGCGTCGAACTCCGGCTGCTGGTTGCGATGGTCGCCGTTGCAGAAGGGTTTGGTCGCCGACCTGCCGCATCGGCACAGGACTGCTCTATCGCCCCCCGGGACGGTAAAGGCGTTTCCGTCCTGGTCTACCAGTTCAACGGGGCCTTCAATGATGTATGGACCGTTGAGCCGAACTGTTATCTTAACGTCAGCCATGGGACCTCCTGACTTTGATGAGATATAAATGGGGTCTTTATTTAGTCAACTGCTTCGACTATTCTTGCACCATCAGCTAGGCATGTCAACCACAACCCAAGGCGATCCTCCGGTCCTTCTGTTGCCACCCCGAGTGCAGCGAGAGGCCTAGCGGTATCCCATCCTATCCAAGTCTTCCTCATCCATCCCCATATAGTGGCCCACCTCGTGAAGCAGTGTAACCCTTACCTCCCTGACTAGGTCCTCACGGGACGAACAAGCGGACTCTATGGGACCCTGAAATAGGGTTATCGTATCCGGTAGCAGTGGTAGACCACCTTCCCTTTCAGGCAGCGGCACCCCTGTATAAAGGCCCAGAAGGTCGTAGCGGCTTTCCACACCCGCCGTTTCCAGAACGTCATCGCTGGGCCATTCCTCCACCAGGATAGCAACGTTTTCCATGGCGTTCATAATCGGGGACGGTAGCTCCTGGACTGCCTGGAGAACGAGGCCCTGGAACTCCTTCTGAGTTAGACGCATCAGCCCTCTCCGGATACCCGGGCCCGGATACCCTTCAGAATCTCCAGGTTCTCTTTGTCAGGTCCCTTGTTATCGAAACCGGGGACCTCTAGGAAAAATGGCACATCCCTGAAGGCGGGATTGCTCAATATGTTCTCGAAGCCCTGGAGTCCGATATACCCTTCGCCGATATTCTCATGACGGTCCACACCCGCACCAAGGGCGTACTTGGAGTCGTTAACGTGGACAGCCGCCAGCCTGTCAAGCCCTATGCACTCGTCAAACTCCGCCAGCATAGCCTCCAGGCCATCCCTGGTGGCGATGTCGTACCCTGCTGCGTAGCTGTGCTGGGTATCCAGGCAAATCTTGAGCCGGTCCCTATAGGCTGTGTCCACCGCCGATATAATTCCACCCAACTCCTGGAACCTGGCCCCGATGTGCTGTCCCATCCCTGCCGTATTCTCCAGGGTGAGCCAGGGGGTCCCCGGTGAGTTGTCAAGTACCTGCTCTATGCTGGAAACCGTCTGCTTGAGAATCCCCTCGTAGCCGGCCCCCTTGTGGCTTCCGGGGGGAAAGATTACTCCGCCCGCCTCCACTTCCGACGCCAGCTTCATGTAGTTGATTAGAGAATCAATGCCCTTCTCAAGATTGGCAGGATTGGACGTGCCAAGGTTAATGAGGTATATGGCATGAAAGTATACAGGGCCGATGCCGGACGCCTTTGCTTTTTCCTTGAAAGCGGCGGTCTGAGCCTCGGGAATGGGCTTGTATGCCCAACTCTGTGGGGATGAGCCGAATATCTGTATAGCCTCGCATCCTATATCTGCGCCACGCTCTATGGCTTTGTCCAGGCCGCCGGAGGTTGATACGTGCGCGCCCAGCTTCATGGATTCACCCCTTTATGAAAGTCGCCTTTTCAGGCCGGAGACCCCCGTGATGGAGCCATGAGGGAATTATAAGTTCTGTATGGCTTGTAGTTGCAAGGGGTGGAAACTATAATTTACCTCCGTAGTGACAGGCCACAGTCCTTTAGTTGTCATTCTGAAGCGCCCCTGGGCTACACTCAGGATAAACTCGCGCCGAAGAATCCAAAAGCATTGACCGGAGAATCGGACTTGACTTGCAGGATGGATTTTAGACCCTTCACTCCGTTCAGGGTGACAGTTAGAAGCCCCAGTGTTGACAGACAGCCTGGGTGGTAGAACACACGCCAGACTGGGTGTGGTCGGCTATTGGTAGTTTATCATGTTTGGAGGTGCAAGAATGAGGGAGAAGAGAATCGGCGGGATGGTAGGAGGCCCCCCCGCATCCACGTACAACGCCTCATACCTCCTTGGCGAAATAGAGAGGATGGAGGATATGGGGATTCCTGCTGCGTGGCTTGTTACCAGCGAAGCCGGTCTGGATGCTATCACTCTCTTCGCCGGCGCTGCGGTGCGCACTGAACGTACTCTGCTCGGTACGTGCATTGTGCCAACGTTTCCTCGTCATCCTGTTGTTATGGCTCAGCAAGTCCAGGTGATAGGCCAACTCGCCCCGGGGCGCTTCCGCTTGGGGATAGGCCCCGCTAACCGAGACAGCACGGAGAGGCCCTTTGGCCTGAAGTTCCATGCTCCCCTTGGGCACTTGAGCGAGTATATACATATCCTGAAGTCGTTATTGCAAGGTGGGTCGGTGGACTTTGACGGCCGCTACTATAGTGCCCACGCGCGAATTGAGTCTCCTGTGGACATACCTGTCATGGCCTCGGCCCTTCAGGCCGGGTCCTTTGAGTTGTGTGGTGCAGAGGCGGACGGGGCGATTGGTTGGGTATGCCCCACTTCCTACGTTAGAGACGTGGCGTTGCCTGCTATGGAGAGGGGAGCTGAGAGGGCCAACCGCCCCGTTCCGCCGTTGGTACAGGGAATGCCTATATGCGTCCACGACGACCTCGAAGAGGTGCGAACAGCCGTAAGGGAGGAAAGGGGATTCGCCCATCCACGGCGACCATACTACCAGCGTATGTTCATGGCGGCGGGATACCCCGAGGCGAGCAACGGGAAGTGGAGCGACGGCATGATGGATGCCAGTATGATATTCGGCAATGAATCTCAGGTGGCAGAGAAATTGGAGGAGGTGTTCTCCATTGGGGTATCGGAGATACTACTACACGTTTTCTCTGCCGGAAGCGACCGGGAGGCTTCAATGGAGCGCACTTTGCGGCTCTTGGCCGATGTATCGCGGCGCTTTGAGGACTGATGCCCCCAATCCGTTTCCCTTCGTCATTCTGGCGTAGGCCAGAATCTATTGCCAATCCCGACGGGCTAGGTGCTTCTGGCAGGTACGAGCCTCAAAAATCGCAGTGCCTTCCTTATCTCGCCCCGGTCCCATACTACCAGGAACTGGCTGGCTATACAGACGGAGCTATACGTCCCTATCACTACTCCTACGGCAAGCACTAACAGGAAGTCCCGGATGGTGGGGCCGCCAATGAGGAGCAAGGCCAGAAGTACGAAGAGGGTTGTAAAGCTGGTGTTAAGGGAGCGGCCTATAGATTCCATGATGCTGGTATTTACTATACCAGGCAGGGGGCGGTCCACGTTGCGGGCTACGTTCTCCCTGATACGGTCGAACACAACGATGGTGTCGTTCACGCTGTAGCCCAGCACGGTGAGCGTCCCTACGATGAACATGGAGTTGACCTCGACATTTATCACTTTCCCGAGAATGGAAAAGATGCCAATAATCAGCAGCATATCGTGAATGAGGGCAACGATGGCCGCAATCCCGTAGCGGAAGGGGTTGGGCACCCCTCGAAAGGCCCACGTAACGTAGGCAAGGATGCCTATGGCCGCCACTATGACCGCTATGATGGCAGTTCGTACAGTCTCACTGGCCACTATGGGAGATACCGTATCGAATTCCTTGAACTCAATCTCCGCCACGTTGTCATTCAACGCCTCTTCGATAAGCGTTTGTTCCGACGTCACCGTGCCATCTTCTCTGAGTACCTCTTCCTCCAGAATCCCGGTCCGTACGAACACTGACCGGCTGCCCGTCTTCTGGATAAGCGCTTCCTGATGGCCCAAGCGGGTTAGCTCACTTCTGACGTCGTCCTCACTGACCGATTCGGCGAAGGTTACGTCGAGTATGGCTCCGCTGGTGAAATCTATGCCGGGTTTCAAAGCTGGGGGTATTATCAGGGAGATTACCCCTGGAAGTATTATCAGTGCGGAAAACAGGAAGAACCAGGCCCGTTTGCTCACTATATCCAACTCTACTCACTCCTCTCCCGATTGGCCTGGGGGCTGGCACCCGCTACCCCCAATGGGCGCCTCCGAGACTCGGGGGTGAAAAGGTCCAGGTTCTTTCCTACGGGTGTCAAAGCCAGAATCTGAAGCAGATTGCGGCTCACCATGAGGGCCGTGAACATGCTAACGGCTACTCCAATGAGAAGGGTGATGGCGAAGCCCGTTACCACTGAAGCCCCAAGCCGGTCACCGAACCACCAGAGGATGAGACAGGTTATGATGGTGGAAACGTTGCTGTCCCTGATGGCGGTCCATGCCCGGCGGAACCCCACTTCCATGGCGGAGGTGAGGGTACGGCCCGTTCTCATCTCTTCCTTCATCCTCTCGAATATGAGGATATTTGCGTCCACCGCCATACCGATGGACAAGACCACCCCGGCGATACCCGAAAGGGTGAGGGTGACAGGTATCAGTTTGAAAATAGCCATGACGATGACCGCTTATACGAGCAGGGAACCTGCGGC
>JAGWBG010000109.1:5929-7146 GCA_021296015.1 Dehalococcoidia bacterium
CAGTAGTGCATCTACGGTCCGTTCTTTTATGAGGGTCAGGGGAACAGGCAGCCGGCCCGATTCGAGTTTTATGGCTAGCTCATTTGCCGTCTCATTGGTGAATCCACCCTGAATAACCGCGCGTCCATCCAGGATTGGGCTTCTTACGACCGGGGCTGAAATTTGCTGGTCGTCGAGGAAGATGGCAATTCTGCCAAGCTCCCCCATCTCAAAGACACGCCTGGTGAGCTCGCGAAAAATCTCTGTGCCCCTACTGTTGAACTGAACGTTAACCAGGGGCAGGTTGGTTGTCGGGTCCCGCCCGGGGAATGCCCTCGACAGGTCCTCTCCGGTGAGGCCTATATCCTTGTCCACGAATTGTCCCAGTCCGCCCGCCTCTATCGGCTCACAGAGGAGGGGATTGGCGACCAACTCATCCAGGGGCACAAGGCAGTTCCGCTCCATGAATACCAGTTGTGCCGTTCCCCTGATTAGTCGCTTGGCCTCTTCGAGGCCGCCTGTGGCAATGAAATCTGCTATGACGCCGAATTCGGTTTCTAGGGCTTCGCGGATTGCGTCCAGCTCATCGGTGGTGAGCGCTTCGCTGGTGCGGATGGTAAAGCTGTTGAGAGCCAGCGATTGGATAGTGAAGTTCTCATGCCCCAGTCCTGCCAGTATGCCGCTAATGCCGGACTGACTTGGCGGTGGTGAGAAGGCCAAGGCGATTTCGTCCTCATCGGTGACCTCGAAACTCTCAAGAGTCGCCAGCACTTCCAGACTCCCTTGAATCGAGTCCCTATCTCCAGTGCTCAATGCTTCAACAGGCCGGATGACGTAGCTATACAGACCCGTTGTCTCCACGGCGTCACCGGTACGTGCCAGCAAACTTTCCAGGATGGCCGTTATCTGGGGCACGCCTGGGGGCGGCAGAAATGTTGCGTCAATACTGGAGCCGCCGACGCCGGGTAGCTGCACTACCACGCGGTCATCGCCCAGGGTCTGGATAATAGGCTGAGAAGTGCCCAGAGCGTTGACCCGTCGCTCGATAATGTTCACCACTCCTTCCATTTTCTCGCTGGTGACCTCTTCCCCAGGGTCGAACCGCTCAATGGGAACCAACAGATCGAGATCATCACCGAGTCCGACTCGCTGGACGCTATCCAGTGACAGCCCTCTAATCGAGAATGTCTGGGTGAGACTAGCTTCCTCGTGCCCTGATTCGTCCAGCATGCTCCGTA
>JAGWBG010000110.1 GCA_021296015.1 Dehalococcoidia bacterium
CGCAACCCACGGCCTCCCCCACCCCTGCGCGAACAACCGAGCCGACGAAAGCCCCACCGTCAAACGGCAGCGGAGACCTCGTCGCAATCGGCAGAGAGCTGTATCTGAACGTCCCGGCCAATGCAGCACCACAGGCACTTTGGTGCTATCAATGTCACTTCATTGAAGGCATACCCGAGGCGAATGCACTGATAGGGCCGGAGCACACCCGCATAGGTTCGGATGCGGCTAACAGGGTGACCGGCATGTCGGCGGAAGACTATCTGAGAGAATCCATCGTGGACCCTGAACTCCGCATTGCGGATGGTGTAGAAAGGGCCACACCGGGCTTGATGACGAAAGCCATTGTGGAGAAGCTTACGGACGAACAGATTGATGCGCTGGTGGCATTCATGTTGACATTGAAGTGATGAGCTACCCTGAGGAGATAAAAACGAGGCAAAAGGCTGGTCTAGCGGGTTCTAGGCCAGTCTTTCGTTTACGGCGGTTTTGTGCGCAACGAGACGAAAAGTCCGGGGTAATTACGTTGACGCTGAAGCAGGCCAGCCATTATACTACGGCACACACTCAGGGGGTAGGGAATTGATATGAAGCTATCGTGCTTACAGGAAAATCTCAGTAGGGGCCTCGCTACAGTGGGGAGAGCAGTGGCTACCAGAACCACCCTCCCTATAACCCAGAACGTGTTGCTATCCACCGACCGGTCAATGCTCAAGCTATCGGCCACCAACTTGGAGATAGCCATCACCACCTGGATAGGTGCTATGGTGGAGGAGGAAGGCTCGATTACCGTGCCGGCCCGGCTCCTCACTGAGTTTGTGGCGTCTTTGCCGTCGGAACGCATAGACGTGTCCATGGCCCCCGGGTCCAAGAGTCTGAGTTTGACATGCAGCAGGTCCGAGGCTCATGTCAACGGCACAGACGTTGACGAGTTCCCGCCCATACCTACGGTCGAGAGTGGGTTGGCTGCCAAGATAGACCCCCAAGCGTTCAAGACAGCTATAAGCCAGGTGGTATTCGCTGCCGCTACCGAGGAGTCCAGGCCGGTGCTAACCGGCGTCAAGCTGGAACTGGAAGGCGGCAAGTTTACAATGGCGGCTGCCGATGGCTTCAGGTTAGCAGTACATAACGGAGAGCTTCTGGAGCCTGTTGGAGAGCCCATAAATATCATACTCCCTGCCAGGACTCTCAGCGAGGTTAACCGCCTCCTTGGTGAACAGGACACTCCGGTAGAGATGACTATGATTCCGTCCAAGGGTCAGGTACTGTTCCGTCTGAACAGCATTGAAATAGTGTCACAACTCATCCAGGGCACCTTCCCCAACTATTCCCAACTTATACCCCAGAGCTACCAGACGCGAAGCGTCACAGACCTTCAAGAGCTATTGAGGGCGGCCAGGACCGCTTCTATATTTGCCCGAGACGGCAGCGGGATTATCAGGCTCCAGATAATGCCCGGGTCCGATGACCAATCAGAATCGGATGAAGGCCAACGCTCCGGCAAAGTAGTGATTTCCGCTAGGGCTGAGGAGATGGGTGACAATCAGGGTGAAGTAGATACCTTCATCGAGGGTGATGAGTCCAAGATAGCTTTCAACAGTAAATACCTGCTTGAGGTGCTCTCAGTTCTGGAGCGTGGTGAGGTAGTATTGGAGACCACTACTCCATCCAGCCCTGGAGTGTTCCGGCCGATTCGGGGTGAGAAGAAGTGGCGGGAGCGGGGGGTCGAGGAGCGAAAGCCGGATGAGACCTACGTTCACGTCGTGATGCCCATGTTCGTGCAGTGGAGCTAAAGCCTTTTCAGGTATCATTTAGCCCCACGCTTGACTGTGTCTAGCCTGGACCTGCACCCTAGCACCCCCTGGCCTGAATGACCTTGACAAATGACCTATAGCAAGCAGGTGTACATGGCACGGGCCAGTGTAACTAGATAAAAGCCACAGAGTTATTGAATGTCCGACTTTGACGTGGCCTCGATGCGTGTAACCACGACCTTCTCCCGGTCTAGGAACTCCGGTATCCGGGGAGCAATCTTATCCTTCCAGTGATCGCTTTGATAGACGGCCTCGTACAGACGCTCTCGTTCCTCCTCACTCTTAAAGCGGCGTATCCATACGTAAAGGTCTTCCTCCTCTTGGCCTACGAAGCTTCCGATAATCTCCATCCCTTTCGAGGTCTGAAAGGGGATAATCTCACCTTCCATGAAGTTGACCCACTTTTCGCGCTGACCCGGTAGGGAGCGGTATTGCCTGAGCTCGAAGAACATTTTTGCCTCCTTGTGCATATTATTGTTGGTTGAATATATAAGGGACACGAGTGCTTGTCCCATTTCAACAGGGAAGATTATAGACAGGGTCTCAAGCCTAGTCAACAACGTATATGGGCGAAGGGGTTGGGTGAAAAGGTCCCTGTCAAAGGGGAGGGGCTAAGCGAAGGTCTTCATTGGTGAGCGTCGGAGGGAACTATGCGGCTCTTGGGAAGGAAGGCCCCGGCTTACGGGCGAGTACCAGAATCCCTCTCCACGCAGGCCGGTGTCTTGATTTAATCATTGAGATTGTAAAGCTGTATTGTGTTGTCGCGAAGGAACTTCCTCTGGGACTCAGGGTTCAGTTCCAGCGCCTGTATCTCCTGCATGGCCCGCTCCATGTCAATGACCGGGAAATCGGTGCCAAAGATGACCTTGTTTCGCCCCCAGCTGTTGATGAAGTGGATAAACTCCGGCTTCCAATACCGGGGGGCATAAGCGTCGGAGCCGACGTACACATTGGGGTGTTTCCAGGCAACTGCGATCATTTCCTCGACCCAGGGATACCCGGAGTGAATGCCGACCAGCTTCAACTCTGGAAGGTCACAAGCTATGGTGTCCAGCAAGATGGGGTGTCCCACAGACCGAAAAGGCGGTCGGTCATTGATGTAGATGAGGCAATGGCCTACCTGCATCTGAATGGGAATGTCCAACTCAATACATTTGGCGTAGAAAGGGTAATATTTCCGGTGGTCAGGCTCCATTCCGAACCAGTGCGGGTACAGGTGGGCGCCGATGAACCCTAACTCCTTCACTGCCTGCTCCAAGGCTCTGACGCCCTCCATTCCCTCCAGAGGGTCTATCCCTGCGAGACCGTAGAAGCGGTTGGGGTACTGCTGTATCGCATCGTAGACTTCCTCATAAGAGACCGAGTCAGTGAACCCCTGGTGCTTTGAGCCGAGCTTGGCAGCAATGAGGAACGCCTTCCCAATTCCCGAAGCGTCCATTTTCTGTACCAATTCATCCACCGTGAGGACCGGCTCCTCCTTGCCGAACTGCCTGTTGTAAAGTGTCCACTGGTGCTGTCGTTTCTCCACCAACTCGGGAGTTCGAAGGTTGCAGACGGCGTCTATAGCCATTAAATTGGCTGACTGTTGACCTTGTGCCACAGGCTGCCTGCTCGACATAAATTAATCCTTTCGTTATGGGTTTCGTTACTATTCGTCACTACCGATAACTCTGTCTCTGCCCAACTGTGTGATGGCGTAGTAGCCTGGCCGACCGGGTATTCGCTCCAGCCATCGGAACTTGCTTCTGGCAGCGTTACGAAGAGTCTGAAGGAAGCTTCCGGGTTGTTGCCATCCTGCCAGGTCGAAGAGGTGCCAAAGCTCACTTTCTGAGACACTACTCATACCCAGGTGTCTTCTGGCCCCTTCAGCAGCCAATACTACCCGTCGCATATCGCCCACAGGAGAAATTGCACGGCAGAACCTCACAAAAGACTCCTCGGCCACCAATATACTATCATCCCCCTCCTCTGTTTCCGGGGGGGAAGGGTCGCTCTCGGCACGCTCAAGGTCGGATGTGGAAGAGTCATCCTGGAGCTGTGGACCCGCATCCCTAGAAGGTGGCTCAGTGCTTACATTTTTACCTTGCTCCCCTGTTTCATTGGGGGAAGGCGTTCTCAACCTCATCTGTATAAGGTCTTTAGGTAGCTCTTTCAGAGCCAGACTCATCACTTCACGGAAAATCTGAGGCTCGCTGGCCTCTACGGTTATTAGCGCGTCACCAGGCAGGTTAATAGAAACCTTCAGTGTCATTTTGCAAGCTCCTGCTTTTCCTATCACCTACAGTATACGGCACAGGTAGAAAAGGTCAAGCAGTTCCGGGGTAGGAATGTAGTAAAAGTGTAACGTATAGAAGGGGGCTATAAGGACTCTTTTAGTCTTATTGCCAGGGAGCGAGTCATGCCTGGGACGGCGGCGATGTCATCAACGGGAGCCTCTTTTATTCCCCTGAGAGAGCCGAAGCGCCGCATGAGCATTCGTTTTCTCTTGGGACCAATTCCCGGCACCAAGTCTACTCCAGAGGAGGTGCTGGCCTTGCTGCGCAGTTTACGATGGTAGGTAATGGCGAAGCGATGGGCCTCATCCCGAATTCGTTGCATCAGGTAAAGGGGTTGGGAGTTAGATGGGAAAATGATGGGTTCAGGGGTTTGGGGCATATATAGCCACTCGTTCTCCTTGGCTATGGATGCCAGAGGGATGAAATCAATACCTAGCTCTAGGAATACCTCCAGCGCGGCCGAAAGGTGGCCCTTGCCGCCGTCAATGAGTACCAGGTCCGGTATATTGCCCCAACTCGCCTCGCCGTCCTTGAGGGATTCCTCAGCGTTGCCTCCATTGCCGTTATTGCCGCTACCTTTGCCTTTGACGGCTGCAATACGTTTGAACCTTCGTCGCAGCACTTCTTGCATCATGGCGTAGTCGTTTATTCCATCTACACTCTTGATGCGGAACCTCCGGTAGTGAGCCGGCTTGGGGAAGCCGTCCTGGAAAGTGACCATGCTGCCCACCGCATTGCTCCCCTGAATGTTGGAGATGTCGTAGCATTCGATTCGGTTTGGCAGATTGGGCAAGCCAAGCTCATCTTGAAGTCCCGTCATGGCCTCATGGACGGCGTTGACGTTGGAGAGCCACTTGGCCCGCATCTGTGTGAGACCCTGAGAGGCATTCTCGGCAACCATCTTGATTAGCTTATGCTGTTCGCCTCGAAGGGGGCGAGCAAGGGACATGGATGCGCCCCGCTTCTCCTTAAGCCAATCCTGAATCAGCTTCTCATCCTCCAGGGGGTACTGGAGAATAAACTTTGGTGGGATGTAAGGGGCCGACTGGTAAAACTGCTTTATGAACTCCGATAGGATATGTCCTGGCTGGTCATCCTGGGTGCCTTCCATTATGAAATGGTCACGCCCCATGAGCTTGCCCTGGCGAATGAAGAAGACTTCCACCCAGGCTTCGTCCTGACCTTCGGCCATAGCTATGGCGTCCAGGTCCTGGTTATTGTTGGAGGCCACCTTTATACGCTGCTCTTCCATGACCTGTTCAATGTCGCGAATCTGGTCCCTGAGCGCCGCGGCACGCTCGAATTCCAGATTCTCCGAAGCGTCGTCCATTTTCTGGCGTATGTCGTTTACCACTTCATCAGTCTTGCCTTCCATGAACATAATCACTTGCCGTATAACCTCGTGATAATCCTCACTGCTTGCAAGGCCAACGCATGGGGCGACACACCGGTTAATGTAATACTCCAGGCAGGGACGCTGGTCTTTGCCAGTGATTATCTTGGTGCAAGAGCGATAGGGGAACAGCTTCTTCAGCAGGTCCATGGTCTTGCGCACGCTACTTGCGGTTGCAAAAGGGCCGAGATAACGTGCTCCGTCGTCGGCAACCTTGCGGGTAATGTACACCTGGGGGAATTCCTCTGTCAGGTCAATCTTGAGGTAAGGGTAGCTCTTGTCGTCTTTGAGCCGGGCGTTATAGGTAGGTCGGTATTTCT
>JAGWBG010000111.1 GCA_021296015.1 Dehalococcoidia bacterium
GAAGCTGCCACTCCAGACTACCTTGGTCCTTATCCAGAAAGAAGGCTCGGTTCATTGCCAGGACACCCGCAAAGGCAAAGGCTACCCATAGTATGCCCGGTGCCAGGTCATTAATGACCGTAGGCGAGGTGTTAAGGGCAAAGTTGAACACCACAATCACCAGGAAGGCAAAGACCAGCACCGAGACCACTATATCCCGTGTCCTGATCTCCAGCAATATGTCTTTCCAGGCCAGGGCAACCACGGGACCTACGAAATCTCTCACTAAGCCGCCCCCAGGCCTTGCGATGAACCTCTCGAACCGTATTGCCGGTAGGTGCCCCTGAAGCCGGCAACATCAAGAGAGCGACGAGACTCCTCAAAAGCCATCTTTCCGTTGGACAGGATAGCCACCCTGTCTCCCCACGCCAGGCCTTGCTCAAGGTTATGGGTAGTCATTATCACAGTACGACCTTCGGCCTTCCAGCCCTTCAATAGATCACCCAGCATCTCCAGCGCACCCTGGTCCAGACCGGCCTCGGGTTCATCCATCAGAAGTATGCGAGGCTCATGGAGGATGGCCCGCGCGATGGAGAGTCGCTTCTCCATGCCGTGAGAGAGGGTACGGACCTTGTGTTGCCTCCGGCCTTCCAGCCCCACCAAACGCAGGACCTTATCAACCCGGCTTTGCGCTTCCCTCAAGCCGTACATCCGGCCGTAAAAATGCAGGTTTTCCTCGCACGTCATATCCCCGTATAGAAATCCCCGGTGGGCTACCACCCCTACCCTGCGCCTTACATCGGCAGGGTTGCGTCTTCTGTCCACCCCGCCGACCCACACTTCGCCACCGTCGGGTCGAGCTTGAGTGGAGAGGACCTTAAGCAAGGTAGTCTTACCTACTCCATTTGCGCCAAATATAACCAGGAATTCCCCCAAATCCACGGTGAGGTCCATATCCCACAGTACGGGCCAGTCCCCATAGCTCTTGTGGAGACCTTTCACAACGATGGCATGGTCATTTTCCTGCTCCATCACAGACCCATGATAACCCTAACTCGAAAGGTCATGCAAGAGTGTTTGACGCCCCTTCGGGTCTTCCGATAGACATATTTATTGGGCTTGAAGTCCCATTGGGCATGTGGTATCTTTGAGGTAGGTCGGGGCGTGGCGCAGCCCGGGAGCGCACCTGCATGGGGTGCAGGGGGTCGCCAGTTCAAATCTGGCCGCCCCGACATCCTGCAATTAATCATGTTCAGGCTTGCAGTCCTAACAGTCAGCACTTCGGGGTTCCACGGCCAGCGAGAGGACACCGGCGGTAAGGCCATTCAGGAAGTCTTGGCGCCACCGGACTACGAGTGTATCCGGTACGAGGTGGTCTCCGACGATAAGGACATGATAGCCGGCAGGCTAACACAGTGGGCCGACGTGGACGGAGCGGACCTGATTGTAACCACAGGCGGCACCGGAGTGGCCCCAAGGGACCTAACCCCTGAAGCGTGGCTCTCGGTGATAGATAAAGAAGTCCCCGGTCTGGCGGAGGCTATGAGATCCCGCACCCTGGAAAAGACCCCTATGGCCATGATAAGCCGCTCGGTGGCCGGTATTCGGGGCAACACCCTCATCGTCACCCTGCCCGGCAGCCCCAGAGGAGTACGCGAGTGCCTGGAGGTTATTCAACCTGTATTGCCACATGCCCTCGAATTGCTCAAAGACGTGGCACAGGGACACCCGACTCAGCCAGCCTCCTCCGAGTAGTCAAGCTTGGCAAGGGGACACCGCCACACATCGAGCCAGCACCGTTCTGCCGTCCGGCCCACCCCGATTATTGAACCATGCACGTACACATCTTTACACTCTTTCCCGCCATGTTCCAGGGGCCGTTTCATCAAAGCGTCATCAGGCGAGCCGTAGATAGGGGTCTGGCCCGTATACGGATACATGACATCCGAGAATACGCCCACGACAGCCATCGCACCACCGACGACTACCAGTACGGTGGTGGGCCGGGCATGCTGATGAACCCGGAGCCTGTCTTCGAGTCGGTTGAAGCCGCCCTATCACCCTACCCGGAGGAGTTGCGCCGGGAAATTCCCGTTATACTCCTGTCCCCACAGGGCCGACCCTTTCGCCAGAACATCGCCGGAGAACTGGCCGACAGTCCCGGGATGGCGCTCATCTGCGGCCACTACGAGGGGGTTGACGAGCGGATAAAAGAGCACCTGGCGACGGACGAAATCAGTATAGGCGACTACGTGCTCACGGGCGGTGAACTGGCATCTATGGTGCTGGTGGATGCGGTGGTACGTCTCATACCCGGGGTTGTGGGGTCTGAGGAAGGCGTACAGGGGGACTCCATAACCTCCGGACTTCTTCAGCACCCCATCTACACCAGGCCCCCCGTGTACCGGGACATGGAAGTACCCCCAACCCTGCTATCGGGTAATCACGGCGAGATAGCACAGTGGCGCAGGCGACAGACGCTGCTGAAGACCTTGAACCGGCGTCCGGACCTGCTGAAGTCGGCTGAGCTTACGGCGGATGACCTGAAATTCCTGGAGACCCACGGCTATGCCGGGGATTGAGTCACATCATAGACTTGGGTTATAGACCTTGCTTCGGCGACCGGACAAGTATAGAATATAGTGTAATCTAGTGGAGTGTGTTGAATACGAACTCAAGAAAGGGACTACTATGGAAGCCCATTCCGCAATCTCCGTAACGGCCAATCCCCAAGTCCCCGAATTCGGGCCTGGTGATACCGTGCGCGTCAACTTCCGTATAAGAGAAGGCGAGCGCGAGCGGGTACAAGCCTTCCAAGGCGTAGTAATAAAGAAGCAGGGGAGGGCACCCGGCACCACTTTTACCGTGAGAAGGGTCACCTACAACATCGGCATTGAACGGACATTCCCCATATACTCACCTTTGCTGGAGTCTGTGGAAGTCGTGAGACGCGGTATTGTGAGAAGGGCCAAACTCTACTATCTGCGCGGCCTCTCCGGCAGGGCTGCCCGTATCAAAGAGAGACGCCAACCCGGTAGAAGGTCACAAGCCTCCTCTCAGTAGAATTTGGGCATCCCTGAATAGGTGCAACATTGCACTGTTTAACCCCTCATTCCCGTGAAAACGGGATTCTTCTGGATTCCGGCTCATTTATGCGCCGAGGCTTAAAGCCTGCCCCGTACTTGATACGGGGGCCGTAATGACGTTTTCAGAGGTTCTTTGGGTATTCCATGAGATATGCTGAGGTAGCCGTTAATGCTCCCATCGGCTACGACAGGACCCTTTCCTACAGCATCCCGGACCGGCTTGAGCTTGAGCCCGGCCAGATGGTATGGGCACCTCTGGGTCCCAGACCCGTTCAGGGAATGGTCTTCCACCTCACAGACCGGCCTCAGGTAGACATTACCAAAGACATAATGGCTCCCATAGAGCCGTCGCCCCTCATAACCCCCCTGGGCCTGACGCTGGCCCGTTGGATTAGCAGCTACTACATGTCATCCCTGTTCGATTCGGTGACCCTCATGCTACCCCCCGGTTTCGAGAATCGCGTACGTTCCTATATCTACCCGACATTCCGGGGACCGGATTTTCCCTCCAAACTGAGCGCCAAAGGCAAAGGTGCCCTGGAGCACCTCACCGCCCAGGGAGAGAGCAGCGAAAGTGGTCTGGTGAGGGCACTGGGCAAGGACGGTGAGAGGGAGCTTCGAGGCCTGTTGAGAAGGGAGTTGGTACGTCGCCGGTGGGAGATGCCCCGGCCAAGGGTATCCTACAAGTATGAACGCTACGTCCGACCCGCATCGGCCGGCGAGGATGCGGAGGCAGGTCAACTTGGCGGCAGGGGCCCCAGACAGAAGGCCCTGTACGAGGACTTGTCCCGTTCCCAGGAGCCTGTCCCATTCTCCGTAGCGAACAAGGAGTATGGCTCAGCAGCCGTAAATGCCCTTGTGGAGAAGGGGCTACTGTCCCTTGAGTGGGTAAGGATGGACCGTGAACCCGCGCTGCAACGTGAGGGAGAAGGCCGGACCGAGGCCGACCTCGTCCTAACTCCGGAGCAGGAGCGCTCTCTGTCGGCAATCAAGGACGCCCTGGAAGCCGGGCCAAGCGCCGGAAGCCCTTTCCTCCTCCACGGGGTCACAGGCAGCGGCAAAACCGAGGTATACCTCCGGGCGCTGGAGCACTGCTTGAGGCTGGGTAAAAGGGGCATATTCCTGGTGCCGGAGATAGCCCTTACCCCTCAGACCGTACACCGCCTCAACGCCAGGTTTCCGGGGAAAGTAGCCGTGTTGCATAGCCAACTCTCAGTGGGGGAACGTTTCGACCAATGGTGGAGGATACGAGATGGGGTTTACGACGTTGTGGTGGGGCCTAGAAGCGCCCTTTTTTCTCCCCTGCCCAACCTGGGCTTGATAGTCATAGACGAAGAGCATGAGTGGACCTACAAGCAACATGACGCCATGCCCTATTACCATGCCCGCGAAGTTGCCCTCAAGATGGCCGCCCTTGCCGACGCAGTGGTGGTAATGGGCAGCGCCACACCCGACGTGGAGACATACTTCAGGGCCAAGCGAGGAGAGTATACGCTTCTGGAGTTGCCATACAGGATTGCACCTGCCCTAGAAGGCTCTCCATACTCCGCCGCCAATGGGACACCAAGGGAAAGGATAGCTGAAAGACAAGGGAATGGTGGTCTGGCCCACGTAGAGATATGCGACATGCGGCAAGAGTTGAAAGAAGGGAACCGGAGCATTTTCAGCCGTTCCCTGGCATCCACCCTCAGCCTGTGTGTAGACAGAGGAGAACAGGCCATCTTGTTCATTAACCGCCGAGGCTCTGCCACCGTAGTGCAGTGCCGGGACTGCGGACATGCGCTCCACTGTCGCCGGTGCTCGGTGACCCTCACCTACCATGCCACGGATACGCGTCTTGTCTGTCACCAGTGTAACCGGCGCTCCCGGCTTCCAATGGGATGCCCTCAATGCCGCAGCCCCAGGATAAGACACCTTGGCATAGGGACCCAGAGGGTGGTCGAGGAGATAGGGAGGCTTTTGCCCGACGTAACCACGCTGAGATGGGATCGAGACACGGCACATGCTCCCCGTGCCCACGAGAACATACTTGGACGCTTCCTTAAGGGAGAAGCACAGGTCCTTATAGGTACCCAGATGGTTGCCAAGGGACTGCACATGCCCAACGTGACCCTGGTGGGCGTGGTGCTCGCAGACATTGGGCTGAATCTCCCCGATTTTCGTGCCGGCGAGAGGGCTTTCCAGCTTCTCTGTCAGGTGGCAGGACGGGCAGGGAGAGGTATCTCGCCCGGCACAGTGATTATACAGACCTACAACCCTGCCAACTACGCCGTTGAAGCCGCAGCAAAGCAGGACTATCAGCTTCTCTATGGCAAAGAGGTCGGGTTCCGACAATTGCATGGGAATCCCCCCTTCAATCGTCTCGTCCACATGTCATACGTTCATACCAACGCAGCGGCATGTCAGAGGGAGTCGGAGAGGATGGGGCGTGCCCTGCGCCACAGGGCCTACTCCCGAGGCTTGACAGACGTAGAGGTGATAGGGCCGGCCCCGGCCTTCCCTGAGCGGGTCAAAGGCAGGTACAGGTGGCATACGATTCTACGGGGGCGGGACCTCCATTCCTTTCTGGAGGGGGTGCCGATACCCCAAGGCTGGACCGTAGACGTAGACCCTGTCACCGTACTTTAGCGCTGGCCTCAAACACAAGTGGCTTGACGGCTTCTTTACATCCGCAACATATCTTGGCTATAATCTAAGGACAAGAATCAAACCTGCGCTAACAGCATGGGCTTGTCTGCGTGCGACGCACAGGCAGAGAGGTGGAGAAAAGTGTCCGTTCTTCCAATGCATATTGTTCCCGACTCCGTACTCAGAGAGAGGGCCAAGCGCGTGAGCAACATAAGCCCCTCTATCCAAAAGCTCATAGACGATATGATTGAGACGATGCGCGACTCCCATGGCGTCGGCCTCGCTGCTAATCAGGTAGGGGTACTTCAGCGAGTAATCGTAATTCAGCTACCCGATGACGAGGAGCCCCGGGTATTCATAAACCCTGAGCTAATCAAGCAGGAAGGGGAACGAGACGTAGAGGAGGGGTGCCTCAGCATACCCGGATACCGTGGTCTGGTCAAGCGGTCAGTCAAAGTAAAGGCCAAAGGCCTGGACCGCAAGGGCAAGGCGGTGCGAGTCAACGCCGATGAGCTTCTGGCACAAGCCCTTGAGCATGAAATTGACCACCTCAATGGCACCCTCTACATAGACCGTCTTGTGGACAGGACCAAGCTATGGAAAGAGGAGGCTGAAGAAGCGCCTCAGAACCAAGAAGAAAGGGAAGAGACTCCCGTAGAGGCTCAATATACCGGGTAATGATAGCAACTAATCTGCAATCATCTCCCCTGGTAGCTACACACCCTTTCGCCTTGAACGGCGAACAGGCCTCTGGGCGCTACACCCCATCTGGAGGCGCCCCCGGCATATAGGATGAATAATCTTTCCTCAGAAAACGCTGCCACCCTTCAGAAGCTTAACGAATTCTTCATCAGCCGATCAGTACCCGCTTTTCTTGTTGGTGGATACCTCAGGGATGCTTTGAGAGGCATCCCAAGCGTGGATATAGACATTGCCGTTCAAGGAGATGCCCTTTCTCTGGCAAAAGACATAGCCGATACCCTTTCGGCCTCCTACGTGCCCCTAAGCCCATCCCACAAAGTTGGAAGAATAGCCACGCCCCCAGTGCGGGGAGAGAACCGGAACGGCTCAATAATTGACGACCTTCCAAGACGAGACTTCAGCGTGGACGCCCTTGCCCTGGCATTGGAAAAGTGGGACACGCCGTCCTGGCAAGAGAGCATACTCGACCCTTTCGGCGGGCGTTCGGACCTCTCTAGGGGAGTAATCAGGGCAATAAAGTCGTCGGTGTTCCAGGAAGACCCCGCCCGTCTCCTCAGAGGCGTGCGCCTAGCGGCCAAGCTCGGGTTCAAAATTCACCCTTCAACGGCACGTCTCATCACTCGTGACGCCCATCTCATACTTTCAGCGTCGGGAGAGCGCGTGCGAGACGAATTTCTCGCAAATCTATCGCTAGATGGAGCCAAAGTCCACCTGGAAACGCTGGACGAACTGGGGCTCCTCTGCTGTATAATCTCG
>JAGWBG010000112.1:0-5618 GCA_021296015.1 Dehalococcoidia bacterium
GACTTTTGTGACCGGGCAGCCGGATTGGTCCAGTCCACTCCCGGCACTGTCTTGATTGCGACGGGCTTCTATATATCCAAAGCGGGAGCGCCCGAGACCGACGGCCCACCGGGGGCGCTGGCCCTGGGACGAGCGTTGGAGTCCTTGGGGTACCGCATATTCTACGTTACCGACCGTTACACCATGCCCGTGCTGAGTCCATTCGTGGGCACTGAGGCCCAACTGGTTGACTTCCCGATTTCGGATGACGACTCCAGCGAAGGGTTCGCCAAGGAGTTGCTGTCCAGGCTTGAGCCATCCTTGCTCATATCCATCGAAAGGTGTGGACTTACCGGAGACGGTGAGTACCTCAACATGCGGGGCGTAGACATATCTCCCCAAACGGCCAGGGTTGACCATCTGTTTCTCCAGCACCCCCGGACGATAGGAATCGGGGATGGCGGCAACGAGATTGGGATGGGGAACCTGGCGACGTACATCCCGCAAGTAGCGCCCCTGCCCAATCGTCCTGCTACCACGTGTACCACGCATCTGGTCATATCCAGCACGTCGAACTGGGGGGGCTATGGACTGACAGCAGCCCTGTCCCGCCTGGTGGGTAGGGACCTATTGCCGGGTCTGGAAGAGGAGGGAGCGTTAATACGACGGATGGTCGAGCTGGGCGCGGTGGACGGCGTGGTTGGAGAAAGCCGGCATTCCGTTGATGCCATGAGTATTGAGGAACACGGCAAGGCGTTAGATAGTTTACATAATCTGCTGAGCGAGGAAGGCATACGCCACAAATAGCTGCATTTTGAGACCTTTGGGTAACTTTCGTCATTCCGGCGAAGGCCGAAATCCAGGGTCTTCGTCAACGCCGAGGGACACCCTCACCCCGGACCTCTCCTCCAGTGGTAAGACCAGACAAGAGACATCCAACTCACCCATACCCTTATTGATGGCTTCCTGGACCATCTCCAGGGCGCGGTCTCCGGCTGGAGTAGGCACCCCGATTCCCCTGGCATACTCGTGTATCAGTCCCATGTCCTTGGCAATCAGCCTTAGCGGGGCCCGGGCGTTTTCGAAGTCCCGCTCAACCATTGAGGGGCCGTTTCGAGAGAGCATGAAGCTGGTTCCCCAGCTTGTGCCCAGTATTTCCATAATTGTCTCCGGGTCCGCTCCGGCTTTGACCCCGATTAGCATGGCCTCGGCCGCAGCCTGGGAGTGGATGCCCACCAGCAGCTGGTTTATCAGCTTCACCACACTGCCTGAGCCGGTGGGCCCCACATGACGTATGTTAGCTCCAAACGCCTTGAATACAGGGTAAGCCTTCTCAAGGACTGTCTGATTGCCGCCGACCATGATGGTAAGAGTACCGTCGGCGGCCCTCTCTACACCGCCGCTTATGGGAGCGTCGAGAAAGGCGGCCCCTCTGGACTCCGCCGCCTCGGCAATCTTGAGAGAAGTGGAAGGGGCCACGGTACTGTGGTCTACAAGAACCTGACCGGGTCGCGACGACGAGACGACCCCGCCGTCTCCAAGGAATACACTCTCCACTGTTGGAACATCCGGCAGGCAGGTGAGAACGATGTCCGAGGCAACTGTGACCTCCGCGGGTGAGGAGGCTTGCTGGGCACCCAGACTGACCATTTCCTCCACCTTGCCACGGCTGCGGTTATGCACGGTGAGGTGAAAACCGGACTTGAGCAGGCGCCGGGACATAGGCATACCCATTCTGCCAAGGCCTATAAAGCCGACTTTCATAAAGGGCTCCTTTTCTTCTTGTAGATACCACTACTCTAACATAGAGATAACCCTTAAGATACTGAGATTATCCCATGCCAAGGTGTACTAATGTGGGGGGATGTGTGCTAAAATATGTCTATGCAGCAGCAACCTGAACAACCAGTGCACTGGGATAGACACAGTTCGGCTATGAACTTCACTCTGATTCTGGCCGTAGTGGTGGCGGTAATTGGCGCCCTTTCCGCCCTCCCGCTTCTGGTAGTAGGCCTGATTGTAGCAGCCTTCAGTTGGCTCACCACCCCATCCCAGTATGCGGTTTTCAGCGACCGGCTGATTATCTACTATGGCAAGCCACGAGTGCGTCATGTACTCTTTCAGAGGATTGAGCAGATAGAGCTACTCAGCTTACCCATTGGCAGTAGGCTGCGAGTGCGCCTTGAGGGCGGTCGGATGCTGTTCATCCAGCCCCGGGACCCGGAAGAGTTTCAAAGCAAGTTCCAGGTGGCCCTGGACTCTTACCATGGCGACCATCCTGGGGAGCTGCAGAGTCAGATAGAGGTAGATCCCGAGTATGAGTTCCCTCCGGTCAGGGGTCGGGACTATGCCACACTGTCCTCACAAAGCGCGTCTGGTCCCCAAGCTAAGCGTCCACCTCCGATGCCATCCTCCCCAGTGTGTAGGTTTCGTTCCTGATGCGTAGATCGAAATAGACCAGCGCACCGCCGATGAAGGCTATTGGCGTCACAGTGCTGACAAAGACGGAGACCAATATAGTTCCAGCAATGAAATTGAATCCTGAGACGATGGACCCGGGTATGCTGACGAGCAGACTTGCCAGTATAAGCAGTACAACGAAGACCACGCCAATTCCGAAAACACGCCACCAGCTTCCTCGCACCAGCCCGTAGCTACGGCCCAGCGCTTCCTTCGGACCCCTCCTGCCCTCGATGATTATGGCCTCGGTATAGAAAAACCATCGCACCAAGATGTAGAAGAACAGGGGAATCCCGATGACAGTTGCTATGAGGATAACGGAAGCCAGAATGAAAAGTATGGTAGTGCCTATCAAGGACAGTACCCTGTTCCAGGCCCTCACGTAGCACTGGCCGACAGTAGTCTTCCTTCCCAGGTACTGGTATGCCACAGCGTAGACCATCGCTCCTGCTGCAAGGATTGACATCACAACGCCGGCTATAAAGAACAATATGGATGCCCCCAATGGCATCGGGACTATCTCTCCGATGAGAGAGGGAATCTGGGAGACTAGCGCAATGAGATAGAAGTTCCAGAAGTTTTCTCGATATATCCTGAATGTTTCTCCCAGCAGGCCGTCCAGATTCCTGGGTATAAGAACGCCCGTTGTGGGAGTATACCCTGAAGGTGGGTAGTACGGGTGAGCGTCACTATTTGACGCCGGTGATGTGCCGCCTCTTTCCGCCGGTAGAGCTTGCAAAGGCTCTCCGCAGCTTGCGCAGGACATTGCCCCATGGACGTTCTCCGCCCCGCAGTTGGTGCAATAGACCACAGGCTCCCCGCCTTCTGGCCGTCCGCTGGAGTCGGATAGTGGGACGCCACAGTTAGCGCAGTATTCAGCTTCGGGTGGGTTTTCCGATCCACAGGTTGGACAATTCATAATTTACCCTTATTCTCCTTACTTACCAGCACAAAGTTTACATTGTAGCTTTGTGGGACGCAATGGCCTGAGTATATAAGAAGTCCATGCGATAGTATATATAATGCGGGATAGGCTTCGTTAGCTTACGACGGCAGTAGCTTGGTTTTTGCGAACGTTTCCTGCCATTCCCACGAAAGCTGGAATCCACCCTCCTGCTTTCGCGGGAGTGACGAACGTGAAGGGAGAAATTCCTCTACCTGCGGCGGCGTCCCAGACCGGGGTACTCGCGGATGTCAAGCAGCCAACCTATCCTCTGGTCCAGTGAAGCCACCTCTTCCTCGTACAGGAGGCGGACCAACTCCCGAATCCTCCCCGTGGGATTTTTAAGCTTCTCCTGGCAGGCTGAAAGGTCGTTAAGAAGGGTGTCCGGGATAGGTTCACCTGCGAAGTCCCAGATTGTTGTTCTCACCTTGACCACGGAGTGAAAGGTGAGGCCGTGGTCTATGCCCCATACCTTCCCGTCATCTCCCCGGATGCAGTGGGAAGCTTTGCGGTCCGTGTTGTTGGCTGCCAGGTCGAAACAGGCGATTACCCTCAACGCATCGCATTCGGAATCCGACTCTCGGATCGAGAAGTAGTTGATCCGCGGGTCATGCTCCACAAAAAGCTGTAGGGAACCAATGCCATAAGGCCCGTCCCTTATGATGGTCAGGGGTATAAAGTCCCACCCCAGAATTTGGCTGAAGAGATAAGCGGCGTACTCCCGCTTGTAGAGGGTCCCACTGGGGAAGTCCCAAAGGGGTATCTCCCCCTCCTTGGGTTTGTACACAGCTCTACATTGCCTGGAGCCGTCACAGACCTTGACCAGAAAGGTGTAGTTAGAACCCAGCCGGGACAACTGGAGGTCGGTGATTTGTCCATGCCGGAGTAGCTTGAGAGTTTCTTCCTGCGAGAGCATTGGCGTTCCGAACCTGTGTGGTCAGCCTCAGCCTTGAAAGGAAGCGTGTCCGTTTGCCCGAACACACATGTGTCCATCGGGGTTGATAGGTTGCTTGCAGAGGTAGCAGATAGGCCTTCCGGCCGCGCAGACTTTCAATGCTTCCTTTGCCAGCTCCTCTCCTTGGCTCAAAGTGAGCCAGCAGCTCAACGTGGGGGAGTTTTCATCCGTTTCTTCTATATCGTGGACTACAACCAGGAAACAGTTGCTGGAAGTGTCGTGTCCGAGGACTAGCCGGCCAATCTTGAAGTCCACGTTGTTGACTCCTCCGTCCCATGGTGGCTCGGGAGCCTCGCTTCCCGCTTTTCCGGTGCTGCTCGGTAAAGACGAGATAATCTCCTGGATATAGATGGCCAGTTGGGAAAGCTGCTCCTTTTCTAACCATAAGGATGCTGACCCCGGCCCCGATTCCAGTATGAGCCTGAATGTCCGTTGACCCGGGACGCCTATCGCCTCGGGCTCAACTCTGGATATAGCACCAAATCTGTATCTCGCTCTGCTTGCGTCCATGGCAGTAATATAATAATTCCTTGTTGGCCTATTTGACAAGCTCTCCGATTGTATACGACTGGTTTCTAATCGAATAGCTCTTCGTCGGAGAAGAAAGGCCTGTCCCAATCAGGGTCTGGGCGGTCCAGCAGCTTGCTGGTGTACAGACGGCAAGCCTTGAGCCACAGTAAAATGACGGCAGCGGTGATTACTTCTCCCGGTTGCTGGATTGGCTGTCCGTATTTATTCAGGAGCCATTCTTTGTATCCGGCGGCGAAGAATTCGTTCAAGAACTCCGTCGGCTCACCCCCGGCATAGGAAGAGGCCCTGAGAATCTCCACCGGGACCTCCGAACCTAACATGTTCGGATGCTCCCGGACCATCTGGATGTACTGCTTCTCTGTCATTGACGTGAAAATAGCCGATGAAGCCCCATCCTGTCTTTCCTGCGCAATCAGGTATCCATTGCGCGACCCTTCTCAAGGTCATAGTGATTGCACGGATTACAAGTTACGCTGAGGCTCCTGGTAGCCCTGTACTTTGTTGTATATTTGAATTCTGTGTCGCTGGCTCTCGACGACGAGGAGCCTGTTCTTTTCGGGGTCGAAGGTCACGCCTGTAGGGAAAGCGAATCTCCATTCGCTCTCGAGGCTCCTGACCTCACGGCGGCGTTTCTTGGTTTCCGAGCTTGCTTCTACGGTCATCTTTGCCCATTTGGATAGCTCCTGGGCATCTCCCGTGAAGCTGGTAATATACTGGCCATCCGGGCCGAAGACCTGTACTCGGTGGTTG
>JAGWBG010000112.1:5832-6359 GCA_021296015.1 Dehalococcoidia bacterium
ATTGAGACAAGTACTTGCCTTCTCCGCTGAACTTCTGAACACGATTGTTGAAACTATCCACGACGTTGAGGTTGTCTTCCCCGTCCACGGCGATGCCTGAGGGGCGGTTAAACTGTCCGTCTCCTTCTCCCGGTGCGCCCCACAGGCCGAGGAGGTTGCCCTCCAAGTCGAAAGTGGATACCTGGTTCATCCATTCATCGGTGACGTGCACGTTCCGGCGGTTATTGAGGGCTATTCCGGCAGGCCAGATGAGTTGTCCGGGGGAGTCGCCATACTTGCCGAACTCTCCCACAATCTCCTCGTCGCCCGGCACCTTTCCGATGGTAAGCATATTCACTCGCGCGGACTTCCCTGAGCGGTTCCAGGGGACAATAGGGACAACTTCATATCCCCGGTTCAACACGCAGACCAGATCTCCCTCGCCCAGCACCGCTTTCACCGGGTTGTTAAATCCCAGTCCCTCTCCCCATCTGCCTACCACGTGGCTGAAGTCGTAGACTCGCCCTGCCACTATTTGCGTAAGCATA
>JAGWBG010000113.1:0-431 GCA_021296015.1 Dehalococcoidia bacterium
GTATGTGTATGTGGCCGACCACAGAAACCACAGGGTGCAGAAGTTCACTCCCCAGGGCGAGTACGTGGCCCAGTTCGGCAGCTACGGGACGGGAACAGGCCAGCTGAACCATCCCACCGACGTGGCCGTAGACCCCGACGGCGATGTGTACGTGTGCGACTGGGCCAACGACAGGGTCCAGGTCTACACCCAGGACGGCAGGTATCTTACCGGCTTCATAGGGGATGCGGAGCAACTGTCCAAGTGGCACCAGGAATCCGTGGATGCCAACCCGGATGCTGTCAAGGCCCGCCGCCAAGCCAGAAGCCTGGAAGCCACGTGGCGATTGAACATGCCCAGGGCAGTGGAATTCGACACAAGTAGGAACCGCTTGCTTATTGCCGACACCAACAGGGGTCGTCTTCAGATATATAACAAGCTAACCGAGTACC
>JAGWBG010000113.1:646-6263 GCA_021296015.1 Dehalococcoidia bacterium
ACGTGGAGCCATCGGATTTCTTCAAAGATTTTCTACGGATAGGCTACACCCAATGGCATTTGCAGAAATACGGGCGGACGCCTCGCGGGAGAGAACAGATTACCAACGCAATTATCGTCTTGTGGGTAAGGGCGCGGCGTCTGCACGTAAACCGGGTATTGAGTCGCCCGGACCCTGACTTGGACAAGCCTTTCTTCTCCGACGAAGGTCTGTACGAATAGCGGCTACTTGCCCGGCGCGCTTGCCATGGCCACGCCAATCATGCTGTCGCGGGAGACCAGGCCGGCCAGTTCATCCTCGGTTGCGGCCTCCGTTCCGGCTGGACGCGACGGGATGACCAGATAACGTATATCCGCCGTGCTGTCATAGACCCTTACCTCTACGTCAGGGTCTAGCTCCAAGCCGAACTCCCTCAGTACCCCGCGAGGGTCAACCACAACCCGCGAGCGGTAGCTCAGGCTCTTGTACCAGTCCGGTGGCACGCCGAGGATGGTGCGGGGGTAACAGGAGCACAGAGTACACACAACCACGTTATGCACTTTATCCGTATTCTCCAGGGCAACCACCGTGTTGAGAGAGCCGATGTCTACGTCTAGCTCGGTCAGGGCAGCTTTCGTATCCGTCAGGAGTTGGGCCTTGAACTCCGGGTCAACCCACGCCCTCGCCACCACTTTGGCTCCTAGGGCAGGCGTCCGTGAGTCCATGTCGTCAATCGCCCGCCAGATTTCATCCGACGCAACTACCCCCTTCTCCGTCAAGAGGGACAGAATCGCCCCGGCCCTCTTCTCGTAAGATGTCATTTCATGGCTGTCGCCCACCTGTGTATGGGCGTCGTGACCGTGATTATGTTCTTCCATAAGTGCCCCCATTCCTTTAAGACTGGCAGACCGGCTCCAGCCAGTGCTCGTATATGTCTATTAGAAGCTTGTCCTGCGGCGAAGCGTTATAATTCTCCCAGACGTGGGTCTGGTCGAATCGGACCAGATAAAGGTACTGCCTCGGCAGACCGTCACCGCCCTTAGCCAGAGATTCGGGATTACGAAATGTGCCATGAACGCCTGCCACCGTGCCCGTCTTGCCCTGGATGTATCCGGGTGTCCGGAAGTGTCCGGCCGGATAGTCCACCCGGATTCTGACCCTGTCGCCTGCATTAAACCGCGCTTCCATCGCGACCTCCCCAACGGTCCCACGCCCTAAAGGGCATCAGGGAATGTGTCAGGCTACTTGACCTGCTCATCAGTATCCTCTACCCTCCGGTCAATCTCCTCCCGGGACAGGATGCCCCTTTCCACCAGGAGAGTCTCAATAGCCGTAATCCACCGCCCGTAGTAACCTGCGCTCTCATATTCGTCACGTCCAATACTCTCGATAGCCCGGCGCAGCTCGTCTACGCGCCACTTGTGCTTGCCGGGACCCGATAGGACGCGGTGTAAGGCATCGGTCTGCTTCTCCCACAGGGCAAGGTCGTGCTGGCCCCGGTTTATGGGGCCGGCTTCAGGCCATCCGCCCCGGTCATGCACTCGCCGGTCCATGTTACCCTCCCTACTGTGAGAATCGCAGGCCCAAGCCCCTGATGATAAAGGGATTATATGTAAGCCCCCATCCCCAGTCAATGCCATTGGGGGTTGCACCCTGGGTATTATAGCTGTCGCCTTTATCTATAATCCGGTTTCCGTACCCCTGTGGCCCGCGAAAGGGTAAGGACCAAAAACCATTCTGAAACCTGGGTTCTAAATTAAAGAGCAAATACGATGAACGACGTGAGAGAGGCAGGGAGTGAAGTGAGTGTCCCATGCCCACACAACCAGAAACCGATTCGTTCCCAAGGGACGAATCCAACCCCCTTGTCTGCCCCTGCACCGACGTCCTACCTCTTGTGCTATACTGTTCTATGCCGATTCATACTGCCAGGGGTGAGGGCTCCACAGCGTGATACGTTGCAGTTCAAGACTTACGTGGGGGGTAGGAAATGGCGAACACGGAGACCAATCTATGCTTCTTGACCATCCGTGAGGCTGGCGAGCTGATACGTCGCCGGGAGCTATCGCCTGTGGAGCTTATCCGGGCTTTCCTCGATCGCATCGAGGACATGGATGACCAGCTTCACTCTTTCATCACCCTTCTAAAAGACGAGTCCCTGGCAGCGGCCCGTACCGCTGAGGCCGACGTATTGCGAGGCGACTATAAGGGACCTCTCCACGGCATCCCCATAGGGCTGAAGGACATCTACGACACAGCAGGCATACGCACCACCGCCGGCTCCAGGGTATATATAGACCGGGTCCCCACGGAGGATGCCACCACCGTGGCGAGGCTGAAGGCCGCAGGAGCAATTGTCCTGGGCAAACTGATGACCTACGAATACGCCCTGGGAGGCCCCGACTTTACCGCTCCATTCCCGGCGGCCCGGAATCCCTGGAACCTGGACCACATCACCGGGGGGTCCAGCAGCGGCTCCGGGGCAGCAGTAGCAGCCGGACTGTGCATGGGTGCGATGGGTTCCTGCACGGGCGGATCAATTCGCGGTCCCGCCTCCCTGTGCGGCATCGTAGGACTCAAGGCTACCTATGGCCGGGTGAGTCGGTATGGGGTAGTGACCCTGAGTTGGTCTCAGGACCACTGCGGACCCATGACCTGGACCGTGGAGGACACGGCACTCATGCTCCAGGCGCTCGCAGGGTACGACCCCAAAGACCCCACCACCAGCACCGCACCCGTCCCGGACTACTCCGCTTCCCTCAGAGAGGACATCAGGGGCCTCACCATCGGTGTGCCAAGGCACTACTTCTTCGACCCCAATCCGGACGTTAATCCCGAGGTGGTTGCTATTGTGGAGAAGGGTCTGGAGGTCCTTCGGGAATTGGGGGCCAAAGTGGAGGAGGTGACCATACCCAGCCTGTCCTATGTGAGGGCCGCCAACTCCATAATTATGCTCAGTGAGGCTTACGCCTTCCATGAGCGGAACCTGAAGACACGCCCCCAGGACTTTGGTGAGTTGGTCCGGGAGCGATTCCGCATCGGGGGGTTATTCAGGGCCAGCGACTACGTGCAGGCCCAGCGCGCAAGGCAGGTAATCAAAAGAGAGTGCGCGGATGTCCTGCGCAAGGTGGACGTCCTGGTCACGCCCACAATGACGCAACCGGCAGCCCCCTTTGAGGGCTACGATGCCACCGCCACCATTCGAGGGCCGAGCTTTACTGCGCCCTTCAACGTCACTGGACTCCCGGCTATATCCGTTCCCGCCGGATTCACCGCCAATGACCTGCCTGTGGGGATGCAAATCGTGGGCAAGCCCTTCGACGAGCCTACCGTCCTGCGGTCAGCTTATGCCTATCAGCAACATGCCCGATGGTTCGAGCGACGGCCCAACTTGCCACACTGAAGCGCCCCGACACGCACTCCGGGTCTAAGCACAGGGTCCTAGCTGGCTGTGGTCGGCGGCGTTATGATTGGGCTTTCGCCAGCCTTTCCGCCTCTTGAATGTAGTCCAGGGTCTCCCGGATGTCGGTAGCTAACGCATCCTACGGTGCGCAGTTGCCCTCGTAAAAGCATGTCCCGTGAAGATTGCGAGCGCGGTCGCCGTACCTCCATGTATGTGGAAACCAGAAAATTCCAATATGGAATAGACTGTCAACGCTTCATCTACCCCGTAGCGAGGTGGCGCTCATCCTTGCTCCACTGAGCTTGTACATGCTAGGATTCGAGATTATGAGACCCCTGTGTCGAGTCCGGAGAACATTATCAGAGGAAGCAAGCTGAACCCCGTCCCCTGGAAGACATTCGACGTTGTTATAGGAGTAGTCACGCTTGTCGTGCTCGGTCTCTTGCTCATTCTGGTAGTCGGCCAAGTTGTGGGTGGGGACTCGGATCTGGGTACGGAGTCCGGGGTCGGACTGGCCTTGGCAGGCGGCATAAGTGGCGTGATAAAGCTCCATATATCATGGCTCATCGGCCCGGCCAGGTATAGAGTGCCCCTGAGCAGTCTGGGTCTGAAGCCGCCAGTACCCCAAAGCCCTGCTCAGCTGCTTCTGCCTGTGCTGGTACTGATAGCAAGCCTGACTTTTACCGGCATTTACAGCGTCGTCGTTTCGGCGTTGGGATGGGACGTCCCCCAAACTCTGCCGGAAGGACTGGACGGGGAAGGACCAGTGGTAATTGGCCTCATCGCCGTTATCGTGGTCCTGTTGGTGCCTCTGGCGGAGGAAGTGTTTTTCCGGGGGTTCATGCTATCCTGCCTTGTAGGCAGCCTGGGTACTGTTGGGGCTGCAATCGTAAGTTCCCTTGTCTTTGCCTTTTTCCACATTGACCCCAAGATAATGTTGCCTATCTTCGTCACTGGCCTGCTCTTTGCATGGCTGTACAACAGGACCGGCTCAGTATGGAGTTGCTCTGCGGCTCACGCTATGCAAAATGCCCTGGCCCTTTCCATCACCATAGGCAACTGATAATAAGTCAACATAATCGGGTGGCTGCCAAGAGGACTTTACTTGAAGGAACCCTTTATTGGGATCAACCCTCGTCGTCCACCTCCGGCATCAACACGAATTCGGGGTATGACTCCAATCCCAGTTCCGAGGCATCCTGACCCAGTCGCTCAGTCTGACGTGACACCCGGGCTTGCACGGTCTTTTCCAACACCTTCCACACGGTCCAGGACACTGCGAAGGCGAAGGCCCCTATGGCGAGCACGCCGATGAGTTGGACGTGGAAAGTGGCACCTCCGGCGATGGAAGCCGCAAGGGTGCCCCAGATGCCGGCGAACAGGTGGGCCGGGATGGCTCCGACGACGTCGTCCAGCCTGAGTTTTTCCAGGAGTTTAAGGCCGGAGACACATATCGCGCCTCCTATCGCGCCAATAATCACAGCCCAGTAGTGGTCTACTATGTTGGGGGCTGCGGTGATGGCGACTAGCCCCGCGATGGCGCCGTTAAGTCCGGCAAACAGGTCGGTGCGGCCAAGGATGGGGCGAGAAACTGCGAGGGCAACTATGACTCCGGCGGCGGCGGCGAGGTTGGTGTTGACCAGTATAATACTCATTGCCACGGCGTCGGCCGCGCTCCCAAGGGCCAGTTGTGACCCGCCGTTGAAACCGAACCAGCCGAGCCACAGGATGAAGACGCCAAGGGTTACCGCGAGTATATTGGAGGGTGGTGTGGCCCTGACTGAGCCGTCGCGCCGGAATTTGCCCAGCCTGGGCCCGACGACCAGCACACCGGCGAGGGCTGCCCATCCACCGGTGCTGTGTACGATGGTGGAGCCGGCAAAGTCACTGAAACCCATGTCGTAGAGCCAGCCACCTCCCCAGGTCCAAGCGCCAACCACCGGGTATATGATGGCGGTGAGCAGCAGGGTGAAAGCGAAGAATGGCCACATTTTAACTCGTTCGGCCAGAGCTCCGGAGACGATGGAGGCAGCAGTCGCCACGAAGACCATCTGGAAGAACCAGTCCGACATAATGGACTAGTTGCCCCCACCCTTTGCCGCCTCATCCAAGACCGTGGACGTGGCGGCGACGACCTCTCCCTCGCCTGCACCCATAAGCGCGACTTCGGCAGACGACGGCAGGTACATAAACGCAGGAGTGCCGATGATACCCGCGATGGTGTCGCCGTACATC
>JAGWBG010000114.1 GCA_021296015.1 Dehalococcoidia bacterium
CCTGGGCCTGGTTCTGTGGTACGGAGGATGGGAAGTAATCAGCGGCGACCTCAGCGCAGGGGGCTTTACCATGTTCATCCTCCTGCTAAACCAACTGACCTTCCCCATTCGCATGATGCCCTTCATCATAAACAGCTTCTCCCGGGCCGTATCGTCGGGTCAGAGGCTCTTCGAAGTGTTGGACGCCCGGTCTCCCGTGGAAGAATCGCCCGTCGCCAAGGACATGGGCAGGGCTAAAGGGCATGTTCGCTTCAATGAGGTATCCTTCTCCTACGACCAACAGGCATCTGCTCTGGTCCACATAAACCTGTCCATATCTCCAGGCTCGGTAGTAGCGCTGCTGGGCGCTCCAGGAAGCGGCAAGAGCACCATAGTCAACCTGCTGCCCCGTTTTTACGACGCAACCCAGGGGCAGATTACCATAGATGAAAAGGATATTCGGGACTTCACCCTGGCCTCGCTACGGCGCAACGTGGGAATAGTGCAGCAGGACGTCTTTCTCTTCACCGCCTCCATAAAGGACAACATAGCCTACGGCGTAGCGGACGCTTCCCTGGAAGACGTAATTCAAGCGGCCAAGGTGGCCCAGCTGCACGACCACATTGCCAGCCTACCTGACGGGTATGACACCTGGGTTGGTGAGCGGGGAGTGACCCTCTCAGGAGGCCAACGACAGCGCTTGTCCATGGCCCGCACTATCCTGATAGATCCGCCGGTCCTCATCCTCGACGATTCGACCTCCAGCGTGGACGTGGAGACGGAGCGGCTTATCCACAGGGCCATGACCCAGGTGATGAAGGGTCGGACCACCTTTGTCATTGCTCATCGCCTGAGTTCGGTGAGAGAGGCCGACCTCATCCTGGTTATGAAGGACGGAAAGATTGTGGAGCAGGGCACCCACCAGGAGCTTATCACCACGGGGGGAATTTACCAGGACATATACGAGCTACAGCTACGACCTCAGGAGGAAGTCCTGCTGGATGCAGCCCTTCCGGCTGAGACCCACTCAATCTCGATCCCTCAAGGGCGTAGAGTTCAGAGCGAACCCATTGCCGGTGACAACGGAGGTGATAGTTAGATGAGAGGAGGGTTCGGAGGCGGCTTTGGCGGCATGATGGGCAACATGCGTGGCCTTACTGCCGGTGGAATAAACTCGCCCACCATGGACAATCTGACCGATGAAGGCGTGGTGGGCAGCGCCTATGACAACAGAGTAGTCACTCGACTCCTCACCTACATGGGGTCTCAAAAGAAAGATGTCTTCATTGCCGTAGCAGGTGTGCTTATCTACGCCGCATGTAGCGTATCCATCCCGCTGATTCTGTTGCTGGGCATCAACAACTTTGTCAACAACGGGAATATCAACGGTCTTCACATGCTCGCCGGCGTCTTCCTCGCCGTTATTCTCGTGCAATTCGCCGCCAACTACCTCCAGTTTGTTTACATGCCCAGGGTGGGCCAGAACATCCTGTACGCTCTGCGTACCCAGATGTTCGACAAGCTCCAGTCCCTTTCCCCTTCCTTCTTCCACCGCACGCCCGTGGGGCGGATTATGTCCCGGAACACCAGCGATGTCATACAGCTTCAGGAGGCCTTCGAACTCCTCGTTCAGAGCATAGCAGACATCTTGAGCCTTGTGGGCATAGTGATACTCATGGTTGCTGTACTGCCAATCATTGGGCAAAGCGACTGGCGACTGGCCCTGATATGTCTGAGCGTGGTCCCCGTGCTCTTTTTCATCCTGGGCTACTGGCAACGGTTTGCCAGGCGGTCCTTCATGCGAATCAGAAGGGCAATCGCCATGGTCAACGGCGAGTACAACCAGAACATCACCGGCGTGCGGGTTGTGGAGAGCCTAAATCGCCAGGACGATAACCTGAAGCACTTCGACGATCTGAACTACGAGCACCTGGACGCCAACCTGGAGGCCAGCCGCTTCTCCGGCGGCCGCCAGCCCCTGGTGGAAATTTTGACCGGCTTCGCCATGGGGGTGGTAATCGTCATGGGAGGCTCCATGGTTCTGGGCGGCAGCCTGGAGTGGGGAGTGATGGTGGCCTTCGCCATGTGGATTCAGCGTTTCTTCGAGCCTATACGCAACCTGACCATGCAGTACAGCCAGCTTCAGAGGGCAATGGCCGCCGGAATACGAATATTCGAGATCATAGACCTCAAGCCCGAGGTGACAGACGCCCCCAACGCTCCCAATATGCCACCCATACGGGGCGAGGTCAGGTATGAAGGGGTCGGCTTCCACTACGTCCCCGGCATTGACGTACTTAGTGACGTTAGCCTGCACGTCAACCCTGGGGAGACGGTGGCCCTGGTAGGAGCAACCGGGGCCGGCAAAAGCACCTTCGTGACCCTGCTGACCCGCTTTGCCGACGTTACCAAGGGCAGGATAACGGTGGACGGCTACGACATCAAGGAGGTAACCCGCAAGTCCCTGGTGGGCCAGATGAGCATGGTACTCCAGGACCCCTACTTGTTCTCAGGCACAGTGAAGGAGAACATACGCTACAGCCACGAAGGGGTCAGCGATGACGACATCGTAGCCGCCGCCAAATCGGTTGGGGCACACGACTTCATCATGGCCCTGGAGAACGGCTACGATACCATACTAGCCGAACGGGGCACCAATCTCAGCGTGGGACAGCGCCAGCTTCTCAGCTTTGCCCGGGCCATCGCTGGAGACCCCCAAATTCTCATCCTAGACGAGGCCACCGCCAATATAGACACCCACACCGAGATACTAATCCAGGAAGCCCTCAAACGTGTCCTCAAGGGCCGCACCTCCATCGTCATCGCACATCGCCTGTCCACCATCCGCGATGCCGACAAGATAGTGGTCCTGGACCGCGGGAACATTATGGAAGTTGGCAAACACGAGGAGCTTCTTGAGAAGAACGGCCCCTATTCTCGGCTCTACTCCATCAACTACGGGCTGGAAGCCCCGGCTGTTCACAGCGGCGAGGGTGCCGGGGCCCCTACCGGCGACGACGGCTAGAGGCTATTCCGCCCTCTATCATCGGGAGAACCGTCCTATCCCCAGCCTGTAGCCCAAAAAGGCGCCCGCAAAGAAGAGGAGCCATCTGACATTCTGCGCCATCCCCAGCTTGCTTTTGCCCTCCGCCCTGGCAGTGAAGGTGATGGGCGCTTCCACAATGCGGAGTCCGTGTCTCATGGCTATAAGGGTACATTCCGGCTGGAACTCAAAGTCCCGCGCCTGACTTTCCTCCACTGCCAACCGGACGCTCTGCCTGTTGTAGACCCTGAAGTTGGTAGTAGATTCATGGGGTGATCCCAGAAACCACCGGCAGAGCAGGTTCGCCACACGACTCCGGAGGCGCGGCCCCCACCCCCAACCCACAGTGCCTCCGCCTGCCACGTAGCGGCTGCCCTGCACCAAATCTGCCTCACAACCCCAGAAGCCTGGGCACGTCCTGGGGGGCATGGGACAGGTCGGCATCCATGGTGAGAACGTAGGCGCACCCATCCGCCAGGGCTGCGCTCATACCGTCGCGGAGGGCTGAGCCGAGGCCCAGCTTGCCCGGCCTGGTAATCAGGGATATGTTTCCATATCGGGATGCCAGCCCCTTGGCCACTTCGGAGGTGCCATCGGGACTGTTATCGTCCACCACGAATACGCGGAAGTCGGCTGATGCAAGAAGCTCTTCCAGGGTCTCGACGAGCACGGGCAGATTGCCCGCTTCGTTGTAAGTCGCCAGCACTATGCCCAGCTTTGCCACGTCCGCTTACTCTATCACATCTTTAGCGCCTCTTCCCTGGAGATGGCGCTTTCCAGTGTATCCTATTGGAGGGGTAATGCGCTTCGGCTGGTCCTGCCTCCGATAGCGAACATCCCCGTGGCATTGATGCCTCCGATGGCGACTACTCCGACGGCGTTGATGCCTCCGATGGCGACTACTCCGACAGCGTTGACGCCCCCTATCGCAACGAACCCCATTGCGTTTACGGGGCCTATTACGACCAAGCCCATTGCGTTCAGGAAGCTTACTGCGACGATGCCGATGGAGTTCCAAAAGCCTGCCGCGACCACGCCAATGGCGTTGCTACCTACCGCAACGATGTCAATTGTCCACCACTTACTAATGGATGAACCTGACTTCTGCACTATTACCTCCGGCTGGCAATATGGGCTAGGGGAATATCTTCTTGTAGATGCCGGGGGAGCGGTTGGCGTGGACCATCAGCCCCCTCATGCGGACGTTATCGGGGTGGGCATACCTTGTGGCCAGCCACTCGGGACTCTGGGAGACTTTCTCGTGCTCGAACTCGTAGACCACCGAATACAGAGGCCAGCCGTTCACCGCCCTGTAACGCCTCGCCCTGATGCAGCCAGGCACCTTCTCGTAGTTGGGTACATAGACGGTGTTGTACCAAGGGTTAAACTCGTCCTCCACAAACTCGGGAACGTTCATCCGCCCAATTTGAAGGACCGGGGCCATCTCGCTCTGGGCCAGGTCTTGGGAGACATCAGCCGGGTGTATCTGCTGATAGACGTTGCTGACATTTTCGGACCCGATAACCCTGGGGTTCATCCTTTTGGTCCAATCGGCGGAGTTCTTGCGCTCGTTCTCATACTCCGGCGTCCACATGGCGTCGGGGGTCTCCAACTCGTAGCAGGTCAGGTATTTGGGGCCGCCGCTCACCGCCACGTATCGGGCCGCGTTGAGTACCCCAGGCAGGGCCAGAATATCCCCTATATGCTCCTCGTCGTACCACCGGTTGAACTCATCTTCCTTATCGGCAGGTATCTCTGCGAATACCATGTGCAGCCCTGTTCCCCTCTTGTTGGCCATTCGGGACCTCCTCTCTCAAGTCCAAGGTTTGTGCTCGCCGCGCGCGGGCTAAACGGGATGCCGCCACACCGGGCCCTGGGGAGGCTCGTCTGAGAGCTTGAACTGGGGCAGGGTGAGGCCGTTTTCCAGGTCCATGAACATCACCTCCACCCGCCCGCCTATGGCTACGTTCTCCTCTTTTTCGGGAGCCATGTTCTCGTCCAGCAGGTTGGCGGTGATGCGAAGCCCGTCGTCGGGGGTCGGCTGTCCCCGCTGCTCGTCCAGTTCCACCAGCACGATGGGATAGGGCGCCCAGTCCCGGAACCCCGGAAGGACCGTGTGGGCCACAATTTGGTAGCTGTAGATGGTCCCCTTGCCGCTAACTTCGTGCCATTCCCACTCCAGGGAGGCACACCAGGGGCACCCGTGCCCGGGTTCCCCGCGCAGGAGGCCGCATCCCAGGCACTTTCTCACAACGAGGCGGTGATCGCCGGCCGCCTCGAAATACTCTTTGTACTCGCTGTCGTTGTCGGGGATGTTGATTCCCAGTCCGCGATACTCGTAAACCGGCATAAGTCTACCTCCTGAGGATGACGGCACTACCGATGGCGGGGGTGCCCCATCCCATACTCATGGTAATCTCCGTGTCCTTTACCTGGCGGCAACCACCCTCGGAGTAGTCGTAGGTATGTACTCCCTCCTGCCACCGGGGACAATAGTCGTCCACCTGCCCCCGTAGCTGCCGCACGTTCTCGATAACCATGTTCATGCCATGGGTGTAGGCCTCGCACAGATGGCCTCCACTGGTGTTGTTGGGACGCTTGCCTCCCAGGTCGGTGATGCCGCTGGATACATAGTCCTTCCCCTCACCCTTCTCGCAGAAGCCATAGTCCTCGAACTGGAGGAGGGCGGTGTAGGTGAAGGCGTCGTAGCAGCTGGTCACGTCAATATCGTCATGGGTTATGCCTGCCATCTCGAAAATCCGGGGTCCGATATGATAGCCGGCCACCCTCGTAATAGGCCCGTGCTGGTAGTGGAAGTCGCCCCCAGGCTTTGTGCCCCGGCCTTGCACGCCCATAACATAGGTCGGGCGCTGCTTCAGGTCCCTTGCCCGTTCCGCCGAGGTTATGATGATACAGGTGGCGTTGTCGGTCTCCAGGCAGCAGTCCAGAAGATGGGCACATGGCTTGACAATCCACCGGGAGTTTATCACGTCCTCCACCAACACCCTCTGCTTCATAAGGGCTTTCGGGTTATTGCTGGCGTGGTTGCTGTGGGTCACTTTGATATGGGCCAGGTGCTCGTTGGTGACTCCGTACTCCATCATGTGCCGTGTGAAGGTGAAGGCGAAATTCTGCACTGCGCTTACAAGCCCATAGGGACGCTTCGTCAGGTCCGGCCCTGCCACTGGGGCCGATGCCCTCACACCCGTGCCCCCTATGCGTACCTGGGAGTAGCCGTTCATGGAGCGATATATAGCCAGGGTGTCGCACATTCCGGCCTCGATAGCGCCCATGGCCAGGCCAATCAGGGCCTCGGTACTCGACCCGCCCCCAGAGCAGTCCATGTGGAAGTTGGGGCGTATGCCCAGGTCGTGCATCACCGTAGTGGAAGGAATAGAGTCCCCGCCGTGGTAGCTCATCAGTCCGTCCACGTCCCCCGAGGACAGCCCGGCGTCACCCATAGCCTTGCTTATGGCCTCCACCGCCATGGCCCGAGTGCTTCTCCCGGAGCCTCGACTGTACTCCGTCTCGCCCACTCCCACGATGCAATATTTGTCGCTGAGATGAGTCCCCACGATAGCGGTCCCTCCTTGTGTTTGCGGTCCGGAAATCGTTTGAGGTCATTATACTCGAAAACCCGAAAAGGGCAACCACAACCCATGGGGCGGTAGGGGTCGTGGCAAGCTCAGGGCAGGCTCTGCCACACCAGGGCAGCAGCCCCCAGCAGGCCGATGTCGTCACCTAAAGAGCTAACTTCCAGCCTGAAGCCCAGCTTTTGTATGTGGCTCATGGTGTGCTCTTCGATATAGGCCCGGACTGAGGGTTGCAGATAGTCCCAGTTGAGGGAAACGCCGCCGCCAATTACAATGACGTCCGGGTTGAAGGTGTGGAGGATGTTTACCAGGCCTGCTCCCAGGGAACGGGCCACATCATCCAGGATTTCCCTGGACAATTGGTCTCCCAGGGTTGCTGCCTCGAACACCGTCGCCGACGAGATACCGGCCGGGTCGCCGGAGGCCATATCCCTCATCATGGAGCCGTCTCCCTCCGGCAGCCGTCTCCTGGCCGTGTAGGCTATGGCCGTGCCCGAGGCCAGGGCCTCCAGACAGCCCGTTGACCCACACTTGCAGATAGGGCCATGTATGTCTATGCACGTGTGGCCCAACTCTCCGGCCATGCCATTAGCCCCCATCAGAGGACGTCCGTTGACGACGACCCCGCCGCCTATTCCGGTGCTCACGGTCAGGTAAACCAGCGTATGAGCGCCCACGCCTCCACCGTAGCGGTACTCGCCCAAGGCTGCCAGAGTAGCGTCGTTGCCCACCATGACTGGCCACTCCACCCTGTTCTCCCACAGGGACTTGAAGGAAACACCATCCAGGCCGGGGATGTTGGGCGGGTTATACATAATTCCCGTTTCCGGATCTATGGGACCCGCAAGACCCAACCCGATCCCGGCTATCTCCAGCCCTCCCGCGTGGGAGATAGCCGCGTCACGCATGGACTCTATCCGCCCTATAACGGCCTGCCCATTGTCCTGGGCGCCGGTGGGCACCCTGTCTCTCCATACGATGTCGCCGCCTGGTGTGACAAGGGCCACCCTTATCCAGTTGCCCCCCACGTCCATAACCAGGGCAACAGGACCTTCACCGTGTAGGGATGTTCCGCCTGTGTCGTCACTCATCTGTAGCCTCCCGGCCAGTGCTTGTTAAGAGGGTGTATAGAAAGTCCCTTCTCCCCTGATGGTAGAAAATTAAGGCCTGCCCTGAGCTTGCTGAAGGGATGAGGGAGCACCTTGCTAGACACCCTCTATGGGGTCAGGAGTTGGTCCAGGGTCGCCCGCAGGTCCTCAGACTCCATAGGGCCTACGAACTTTCGTACCAGGGTCCCTCGGGCATCTACAAAGAACTTTTCAGGAATACCTGAGACTCCGTAATTGATGGCAATCTGGCCCTTCTCGTCAAGGACGTTGGGATAAGGCAGGTCGAACTCCTGGGCATAACGGCCCACGTCTCCCGGGTCGTCCCAGATGGCCACACCCACGAACTCAACGTTCTTACCTTCGTACTCGCGATACACCCGGGCCAGGGCAGGAGCTTCCTGCCGACAGGGGGGACACCATGAGGACCAGAAGTCCAGCATCACCACCTTGCCACGCAACTCCGACAGACTCACCATGTTGCCATTCAGGTCGCTCTTGGCGAAATCGGGGGAGGGCTGCTGCTCAACGGCTACCTCACCGAAACTTCTGTTTACGCCGAACCCGCCGGGGTTGCCCCCGGACTGGACCAAGGCCCATCCCAGCAGCGCAAAGAGAGCTACAACCGGGACTAGGGAGGCGGCAATTATCAGGTTGCGCTTCCTGGTGTCTGCCTTGCCCTCGCCGGGGGCAGCAGGACTCATCTCGCTCAAGCTGTTACTCTCTCTCGGAAGCAAGGGCCAGCCGGAGAAGCTGGGATTTCATCTCCTGCCTGCGCTGGGCATAGTCCGATTGGTCCATGCCCCCACGCTCATAAAGATCATCCAACCTTGCTATCCTTTCCACCAATACACGGCGCTCAGTTTCCAATGGGGACTCAAGCCCGTTAGCCGCCGGGGCTTCGGCCCCGCTCTCAGGCCCCGCACCGGAAGCGGCCGCCTTTTCAACCCGCCTGAACACCACCCCGTACAGGAGAAGGGCAGCCAGCACAAACCCCACGGCGCTTGGAATGCCTATCTTGAGATAAGGCCCATCCGTGAGACTGTTCCCCAGTCGTCCCAGCGGACCCGGCTGGGGAAGGCCCTCTATCTCCATGTTGACTCTGCCTCCAGGCTCCAAGTCGCTCTTTACCCAGACCCTATAAACCTCTCCGGCCTCATCAATCAGCGGCGATGAGACCAGCAGGTCGGAGTCCCGGAGGCTGCCGATGGCGTCCGCCATGAGGAACCTGAAGGTACCTGCGCCCATGGGG
>JAGWBG010000115.1 GCA_021296015.1 Dehalococcoidia bacterium
CACGTAGGGATGATCAAGCTCGCCGTAGCTGCTCCTTTTGGCACCAACGGCTTCCTCAATGCCTTTGACAGGTCCATCCCACTTATCCCCACCAAAGCCGAGATTGTTCTCGGTAGTCCCTCTGTGGATTGGCATCTTGGGGAAAAACCAGAATGTGAGTATAGTTTCGCCGGTGTCAAACTGACGTGAAATGCCCGTCCAGCCCTTTCGAGACTCCATACGCGCCCGTTCAATTGTTACATCCAGCTTAGCCAGTTCACTCTCAAGGAAAGCCTTAACCTTCCTGGAAGGAGGCGGGCTGGGCAACGGGCCGGGGTGAATATCAACTTCTATCCAAAAGTCAGATTTGATTCTGTTGACATGATTGAGAAGTTTTGTCCATTCGTTGCTTGTTGAGGCTTCCTCCATTGACAACTCGTTTACCACGACCGCTTCAACAACCACTTCACGACCATCTGGGAATACGGCCAAGAAGTCAGGTCTATTCGCCGTCTTCGATACCGAGGTCGGGTGGACAACAACTTGGGCTCCGTGCCGCTTCAATATCGCATGTAACAGCAGTTCAAATAAGGCCGCCACACGTTCCCGTGCCGCGAGCCTTCGCTCAAGCTCGTGCCTTTCAAGAGATGGGTAGTCATCAAGCCACGCTTGTATGGTCTCATCCCAGAGCACTGCCTCGACTGAGCTACTCACGACGACAACTCCGGCTTCTTGGAGCCGTGTATGGACGCTTCCCGTCGTGCAGCATCTCAGCCACCGCCGACAGACCGCACCGTTCCCGAAGGAATCGGGCCAGCGTGTCGTTGATGATGCTCTCGTGGCTGCGGTCTTTGGCAGAAGCAGTTGTCATGCCAGAAGTGAACCACCTCGATTTGGCGTTCCCGACTCGGCAATCGCCTAGGCGGCAACCCGCTTCTTCCGGTTGGATACGTAGTCCACCAGGACGTATTCGCCCAGCCTGTCGGGGCTGCTGTAAAAGGCCCTTCCCCTGTTGATGCGGGTTATCTTGTCAACGAAGTTCATTAGCTGGTAGTTGTTCTCCAGCATGAATGTGTTGATGCGGATGCCCTCCTGGGTGCAGCGCCGGACCTCCTTGAGGGTCTCCATTATGGTCTTGTAGCTGGGAGGATAGCTGAAGAAGGACCTGTCTCCCTCCAGGTGGGCAGTGGGTTCGCCGTCGGTGATGAGGATAATCTGGCGGGTGCCTCCCTTGTCCCGGGACAACAGCTTGCGGGAGAGCATGAGGGCGTGGTGTATGTTGGTCCCCGACACCCAGGCGTTCGAGTTGCTCTTTGGCAGGTCGTCGTCCTTTATCTCTCTGGCGTAGTCGGAGAAACCGATAACGTACAGGCTGTCCCTGGGAAACTGGCCGTTAATCAGGGCAAAAAGGGCCATGGCCACCTTCTTTGCCGCCTGGTAGCTGCCGAATAGTCCCATAGACCTGCTCTGGTCAAGGAGGACCACGGTAGATGCCTGGGTCATGTGCTCGCTGCGAAAAATCTCGAAGTCATCGGGAGTGAGGCGCACCGGCACCTCGGGACCCGTACGCACGATGGCGTTCTTTACCGTGGTATGGAGGTCAAGCTGGAAGGGGTCGCCGAACTCGTAGAGCTTGGTATCGGTAATGGTATCCCCTGCCGTACCCCGTGTAATCAACTCGTGGTTGCCCATCCGGTCTTTCTTCAGGTTCATAAAGACCTCTTTGAGCGCCTTCTGCCCGATTCTCCTGATGGCCCTGGGAGTAAGCTCCGGGCTTTCGGTATCCTTTATGTAGCCCCCCTCTTTCAGGACTTCCAGGAGGTGCTGTAGCTGCTCCCAGGTGCGGCGGGCCTCTTCGCCCAGAAGCTCCGCCAGCTTGTCGGGGTCCACGTCGTCCGGCTTGCCAGTACGCATGGCCTCCCGGAGCGACCTCTCCAACTCATCCATGTCCTGGAGGTTGCCCATGAGTTGCATAGCCTGGTCCAGGGTGAGGCTATCGTCGCCAAGAAAGGGATACTCGCGGCGCATCGCATCCATGGGCATCAACTGCCCCATAAGGGAGGCAAGCTGAGCCAGTTCTCGCTGGGTCTCCGGGTCCAGCACGGAGTTAAGGGCATCCTCCAGCTGCTGGCGCGCCTCGGGGGACATGCTCTCCATCAACGACTGCATCTGGGACATCTGGTCCATGAGATGCTCCATTAGCTCTTCCAAGCTCTGAGGAGGGTTGGGGCCGAACATTGGCCCGAACTGCTGCATGAATCCATCGAAGTCGGGCTCCCGTCCCATAGCTTTGTCCTGGAGCATTTGGTTTAGCTGGCTCAGCATTTCCCTTAAAGCGGCCATATCCTCGGGGGTCATGCTCTGGAGGTTTTGCATCATGTCCTGGGAGAGGTTTTGTGCCATCTGGCTCCTGAGCATATCCAGAAGCTCCTGGAACATGCGCTGGGCCTCAGGGTCCATGAAGTCGTACTCCATCAACTCTTTGATAGCGCCACCGGTGCTCTCCGGCATGTTGTCCAGCTTGTCCAGGTTGCGTTGAGCGCGCTGCTCCAGAAGCTGGCTGAGGGACTCCATCTGGACACGCTCAGGCCCCTCGGCGTCCTCAGTCTGCTGGCGAGCCTCGTCCGACCGTTTCTGAATACCCTCTCGCTCCGTCTTGAGAATTTCGTCCAGCCGCTCCTTGATGTCATCTATCACCGAGTCCATATTGAACTGCTGAAGCTGCTGGCGACGCTGGTTCTTTAGCTGCTCCATGAGGTCGTTCAGGCCCGGCATCTGCCGCCCTTGGCTGTCCTGCATACCCTGGCGCATGAGGTCTCTCAGGGCTTTCAATATGTCGCCATGCTCGAGAAGCTCATTGGAAAGATGGTCCATAAGCTCCTCTGCGTCCATGTCGAATATATTCTGGGACCCGTCCCACCGGGAATATTGGTATGCGCTGTAGAGCATGTCTTCCTCCGGGCTGATGCCCCTGAGGGGGCTGGCTTGGTGCAGGCTCCCAGGGCGATGCCTTCCTGCTATGATACTATCCACTATTGCTTTATGGCAAGTTGGACTTACGGTACGCCCTGACTCTTCCCTTGACAAAGGGAGGGATTTGTCCTCAGAATGGTCTGCTAATTCGTCCCTCCATCTGGACAAAAGCGGGTAATGTATTTGCAGCAGAGAACCACGGGCTGGGGAAGACTACCTCGCCTCCACACACTGGATTCCTGGGCAAAATATAGGAACTACCGGTTCCTATGGACTGCCAACTTCTGCGCCAACAGCGCCCAATGGCTTCAACTCCTGACACTGGGATGGCTGGTCCATGACCTGACGGTAGGGTCGTCGTCCTCGCCCTTCCAGGTCATAACGGTGGGCGGCCTCGTCACCCTCCCGGTGCTCCTTGTCGGCCCCTGGGCCGGGGTGCTGGGCGACAGGGTGGACCGGCGGAAGCTGCTCATGGCGACTCACACCGCCCTGGCTGCCGTCGCCGCCGTATTTGCCCTGCTGGTGGCGACGGACCGGGTCCAGGAATCATGGCACGTCTACGTCTACGCCCTGGTCAGCGGATCATTTCGCACCATTGCAATGCCCACGCAGCAGTCCTTGATAGCCAACACGGTGCCACGGGAGTCCCTGGTAAACGCCTACGCCATCAACGTGTTCACCATCCCCGGCACTCGCATCATGGGTCCCTTCGTTGGGGGGATTCTCATTGCCACCCTGGGATTTACCTGGAACTTCGCAATAGAGGCGGCCCTCTATGCTACCGCCGTATTCGTGCTGCTATGGCTGCATACTCCCTACAGACAGACGGCTACGGCAGTGCAGCAATCGCCGTTGTCCAGCTTGAAGGAAGGGATAGGGTATGTTTGGAAGGGAGAGAGAGTCATCTTCAACCTTGTCATACTGGGGCTTATTCCCAACGTCCTCCTGCACCCGGTTTGGTTCCTCATACCCATATTCACCTCAGACGTGCTGGACAAGGGGGCCGACTTTGGCGGGTATCTTGTAGCCACCACGGGCTTGGGCGGGTTCATTTCCGCCCTGACCATAGCCTCCGTTGGATTCATCTTCAGGAAGGGGATGGTGTGCCTTGTTGCAGCAGGCGTAAGCTCCGTCTTCAACATCCTATTTGCCCGATCCGAATGGCTTGTACTATCCTTCATCATACTTGGGTTGATGGCCTTTTCCCAGGGCACTTTCCGCACCACCAACGGCGCTCTGATACAGCTTCTGGCCCCGGATGCCATGCGGGGCCGGATTACCAGCATACAAAACTACAGCCAGGGTTTCGTCCCGTTCTCCAGCCTGCTCATAGGGCTATTCGCCTGGCACACAAACTCGGCTCCCCTGGCATCTACCGTGGTGGGAATAGTGGGAGTGGCCCTATCGGGCCTGTTCTTCATTACCTACCACAAGGTGCGCCAACTCGAGTAGGGGAATCTGAGCGTGATTGGGGCCGGGGCGCTTACTCGTAGGGGCGGAGCTTGATTTCGTGCAATGCCGGAATGACCTCTTTACCTATCAGCTCTATAGACCGCATGACGTCCTTGTGAGGCATCCGCCCGTCATTGCCGAATATGAGCAGGTAGCCCGGGCTGAGCTTGTCCATAATGCCCGTGAGCTTCCTGATAACCGTCTGTGGGCTTCCTACTATGAGGGTATTAAGCTCCTGCTGGTCCTCATATGTCAGGTCCCTTGAGCGTCCTCCCGACCCACTGGCCCCCGGCAGGCTGGTCATTATCTTCACCGCCTCACGGGACTGATACCCAGGCGGGTCGTTATGCTCCGCAGGGCCTTTCATTCGGTGTTTATCAATCCACATGAAGTGGCGTCCAATCTCCTGGGCCTTCTCGTCCGTATCGGCCACCAGCACCTTGACCAGATAACCGTAATGCTCCGGCCCGGCCTTGAATCCAACCTCCCTGGCCGTATCTATATAAACCTGCCTCAACGTCACGCAGTGGTCCAGCAATGACCCAAGGTTCATATAGGGGTGCCTGTGCTGGGCTGCCCACACTGCGCTCTCCGGGCTGGAAAACCCGGGATACCAGATGGGAGGATGGGGCTTTTGCATGGGAATCACCCAGGGATTCACCGCCCTGTAATGATAATGCTTACCCTCGTGTCTGAAGGGGCCGGGGGTGGTCCAGCACTTGATAATAAGGTCGTGGGCCTCCTCGAACCTCTCCCGGTTCTCGGTGGGGTCAATCCCGCCGTGAAGACTCTCCACGGCGGTCCCTCGCACGAAGCCTGAGATTACCCTGCCCCCGGAGTAGCAGTCCAGCATGGCAATCTCTTCGGCAATCCTTATGGGGTCGGCAACTGGGATGACGTTTCCCAGAATGGCTATCTTGGCTTTACTGGTAAGCTTGCAGATGACGGCGGCATCCAGGTTCACGGAAGGCTTCATGCACCAGAAGGAGGCGTGGTGCTCGTTGCTCATGATTCCGTCGAAGTTCACTTCATCAGCAAGGGAATATTGCTCATGGTACTGGTTATATAGCGCGTGAGCCTTTTGGGGGTCAAAGTAGGAGTTGGGGAACCCCAATCGCCCGGAATCGTGCTTCTACAAGTCTTCGTCCGTGACATGAGTGTAAGGTTGCTCAGAGACACAGTAACCTTCTACGTGATACTTCATCGTGCCGCCTCCTCCAGAAGGGCTTCCTTAGACGGCTCCACCCGCACGGCGTCGCCCACTCTCAGAGTGCCGCCGTTAAGCACCATCGTCACGATGCCTCGTCGCCCGTCAAGCTCTGTCCGAAGGCCGGGGCGTATCTCGTCCATGCGCGAGCACGGCTCACAGGGGCCGGTGGCCTCCAGGGTCACTTCATCGCCTATGAAGAACACCTGTCCCGCCGTGACCGACGAAAGGTCTAGCCCTTGGACTGTAACGTTCTCCTTAATCTCGCCCGGGGTCAGGTCCAGGGCAGCCAGGGTCTCCGCGTCCATCACCAGCACCTGGCGGGCGCTCCCCTGCCTGGCATGTCTGTCATCCTCCAGGCCCAGGTCTGAAATCGCCACGGCCTTCTGCACAGAAGTCATCGGCTGGCGGTGCTCCTTACACAAGTACAGTGCAACAACTTTTCCCTGCTCCATCATCTCTCCTCTGCTGGCGGACCAAAGTTTCAGGCTACCCCATTATAGGGCCAAGGTGATAGAATTGTCACGCCTATATCTAGCGTTGTAGGGAGGCTGCCATGGCATATCAATACCTGAAGGTGACCAGGGATGGGGGAGTCCTGACAATGACTCTGCACGACCCCGATACCCGAAACGCCCTGGGGCAGGAGATGTCCCGGGAGATATTCGAGGAGCTTGACAGGTTTGAGAGTACCCCGGAAGATAGGGTGCTGCTCATCACGGGCACGGAGCCGTCCTTCTGCTCCGGGGCCAACGTGAGACGGTTCAACAGGGACATCGAGGAGCGGCAGGGGTCGGAAGCGCATAGCAGCGAGCCACTGCCCTGGGGCAGAATGGAAGCCCGGCTCGGAAGCAGGGAGAGGCAAGACAGGTCCCTGGCCCCCCAGGTTGTCCTGAGAATCCACGAGCTTCAGAAACCCTCCATAGCGGCGGTCAACGGATATGCGATGGGCGTGGGAATGGGTATATCCCTCGCCTGCGACATACGCATCGCCTCTGAGAAGGCGGTCTTTTCCGAGGCCTTCGTGAGGATGGGTCTGATACCCGGGGATGGCAGCAGTTGGCAGTTGCCCAGGCTCATCGGCTTGAGCAACACCTTCCTTCTGCAATACACCGGCGACAGGGTAGACGGCACCGAGGCCTACCGCATGGGAATTGTCAGCAAGGTCGTGCCCCACGAGGAGCTTATGACCACCAGCATGGAACTGGCATCGCGGCTGGCTCAGGGAGCTACCCGGTCCATGTCGTTGATAAAGTACCTGGCTCACAAGTCCCAGGAGACCGGCTTCCGGGAAAGCCTGGAGATAGCCCACTCAGCCCAGGAACTAGCAAGGCAGACGGAAGACCACGGGGAAGCGGTCCGGGCCTTTCTGGAGAAGCGAAAGCCCGAATTCAAAGGAAGATGAAAAGCCCCTGCACATGCCCTTGACAGGGCATCTCTGACGGGCTACAATAATCGTCGCTGCGCTTGTGCGGTAATTTACGTAGGTGTTCTGCAAAGAATGCCGGGAGGTGATAGATGAGCGAATATTTAAGTAACAGGGGGCGGTGGTAGGCACCTGTCTGGACCTGAAAGGGTCAATGTCCCCTAGATAGATATACCTAAGGTTGGTCGGGCCCAGGCGAGTGCCTACCATCGCCCCGGGGCCAAGCGGCTCCGGCTTAAAGGGAGCTTCACATGGGCCCGGGCCAACCCCATAAACCCATCAACGTACTACGACAACTCATCCTACGTCACCTAAGCCACGGCTGTACCAGGCCTGAACCATATACCCCGTCGGCCTTACCCTACCCGCAAGCAGAGCTACGATACACCACCCTTACCCGCGCGTTGCCCGCCACTTCCGACCGCCGGCTTTATCCGGTCGCCTATCCACCCTCCACCCGAAAGGAGATACTATGCCTGTTGTTGGCTTTGACCACGTTGTCCTTCCCACCAGCGATGGGGAGCGGTTCATCGAATTCTACAAGCGACTTGGCTTTAATATTATTGACGAGGACCAATGGCGGAAGGGGGAGACCAACCGTTTCGCCATTCAGGTGGGCGAGTCAAAGATAAACGTTCATCCGCCCGGTCTGACGGGAGTCATGCGTGGGGCTACTGCCACTCCGGGTTGCGGCGACCTGTGCTTCATATGGGATGGAACCGTCGAAGACGTGCTTCGAATGATAGGCGAAGCGGGCGTGGAGGTTGTTGACGGCCCTGTGCCTCGACGTGGCGGCCGCATGGGTGGTCAGACTATGGCTACCAGCGTATATGTGCGTGACCCCGACGATAACATACTGGAGTTCATGGTCTACGACTAGGCAGGTCCAACGTCAAACGTTGCCAGTCTTGTCTCCGAAGAGCTTCACCAATGGTCGTCAGGTAGCTCTCCAGAATTTGCGAATCCATTCGCCGTCCTGGATGATGGCGTAGGCCGCGCTCTCGATGTCCACCGAGAACAGATGGTATTCAGGCTCTTCCGGCCTCCATCCCATCTTCCCGTACAGGGCATCACCATAGCGCCGCCGCATCTCGGCATCCTGTTCGTCAACCGCTCGTCCATATACCTTGAACTCGCCCTCGCTCCCATCGCGGTCAAGAACAGTGCTGTGGACCGTACATCGCGGGTCTCGCAGAAGGTCGAGGGCCTTTCGGGACTGCCACATCATCCCAAGGTAGAGATGCCCCTCGGCTATGAGAGGTTCGACCGGTGAGATACGCGGCGAGCCGTTCTTCCTGAGAGTGCCTATCATGACGAGGCCGGTGCTCTGGAACCGCTCTTCACCGAGGGCAGCCAGAGCCGGGTCGCTACGTTTGAACCCTTCCCAAATCACCTGACTGTCCTTGAGTAAGCATATCAAAGTCATTTTTGCAGAGCGCTAATTGAGGCGGTACACTCTGGCGGCGTTTCCGCCGGCAATCTGGGCCCTCTCGTCCTCGGTACACTCGGACAGAATTTTATCGAGTATCTGCCGGCTCCTGGGGAAAGTGGACTCCTGGTGGGGATAATCGGAACCCCACATCAGATTGTCCACGCCTATTCTGTGCCTATCCTGTATGCCCCTTGCATCCTCCTGGAAGCCG
>JAGWBG010000116.1 GCA_021296015.1 Dehalococcoidia bacterium
AAGGGGGGGGACGACCTTTGTGATGTGCAGGAAATAATTTAGTTCGTCAAAATGCAAGACCGCCCCGTTCCCTTTGAGAATATAGTGTACATCGGCGATGGCGAAACCGATGTGCCTTGTTTCAGATTGGTCAAGGACTTGGGCGGACTATCCGTCGTAGTCTTTAAGCCGCATACGAGAAACGCACGCAACAAGGCGAAGCAGCTCATTCAAGACGGTCGGGTTCATTGCTCTGCTCCTGCTGATTACACCGAGAGTAAGAAATTAGACCGAATCGTCAAGAGCCAAATTGACCTCGTGGCCGCTCGAGAGTCGCGAAACCGGTTCTTGGAGAATGGCTGAGTCAATCGGAACAAGGAGTCCCAGCAAAGCGTTGGTAGCCTTGACGATAATAAGTAACCGACAAAGGGAAAGGAGCACGTGACAATGGCTGAGCAGGCATCGGCAGCACATGACTACACCATGGGATATAGCGAAGAGTTTCGACGGCTTCTCAACAGACGCAGCGCCGAGACCCATGCCAAACACCTGCTTTCGTACCTCAAGCCTGGCCTTCGCGTGCTTGACTTCGGTTGCGGGCCTGGAACCATCACCGTCGGTCTTGCCAAGGCCGTGGAACCCGGCGAGGTGCACGGAGTTGACATGGAGGAGTCACAGATTGGCCTGGCCCGGTCCGCTGCCGCGGCCGGAGGACACGCCAACACTACCTTTCACGTCGGTTCCGTGCTTGAACTTCCCTTTGAGGACAACTCTTTCGACGTCGCTCACTGCCACGCTGTTCTCATGCACGTCCCGGACACCCGGGCGGCGCTGGCCGAGGTGAAGCGGGTCCTGAGACCAGGAGGCATCGTCGGCAGCCGTGAAATGATTGTACAGTCCTCGTTCCTGGAGCCGAGCGACGAGGGTACTGACAATGGATGGAAAATGTTCTCAAATCTTCTCGCGGCCAATGGTGGTCACCCCAGAATGGGGAAGGAGCTGAAGAACATGTTCCTGGAAGCGGGATTCTCGGATATTCGGGCGAGCGGCTCCTTCGATTTCTTCAGCACAACTGAAGACATAGCTTTCCTTCATACCTTTATAATTGATTGGTTATTCTTGCCGGAAGTCATGGCAGCCGCCATTAAATACGGATTGGCGACCCGGGAGCAGTTCGACGAAGCTCGCCAATCCATAGACCGGTGGAAGAGCCACCCTGGGGCCTGCGGGGCCTTCGCCTTTGGTGAAGTCGTCGCTCAAAAGCCCCAATCCTGAGCCGCACATAGGCCTTGGCAAGCCCGCCTCACCGCTTTTGCAGGCTGCTTACGCAATGGATGGACTTTACCTTGATCCGTAGGCGATGTCCGGCAGCCAGAGGGCAACCTGAGGGACCGCCAGCACCAGCCCGATGATAATAGCCACACAGGCCATGAAGGGCAGCACCCCTATCCATACGTCTTTGATGGTGCTCTGTCGAACCGCCTGTCCGGCCTCTGCCGCCTGTTCCCGGTCCATGTCCTGACGCACACCGTGCAATACGTACAGGTTGATGCCTTCGGGCGGGCTAATCAGGGCAGCTTCCACCAGGAGCACCACGATAACACCGAACCAGATAAGGTCAACGCCCGCCTGTTGCAACGCTGGCAGCAGGATGGGCACGGTGGTGACCATCATGGCAAAGCTTTCCATGAATGTGCCCAGGACAAGGTAGAACAGGACCAGGACCAGCACCAGCTGCCAATCGTTTAGGGCCAGGTTGATAATGAACTCGGCTGCCTCCTGGGAAATGCCCAGACGGGCAAATGCGAAACTCAACGTGAGTGCAGCCAGCAGAATCAGGAAAATCATACCGGTGGTGCGCGCCGTGGATATGAATGATTCCTGGACGATGAGGAGATTGCGCCGCACTACCGCCCTGACCGCCCCACCGGAAGGCATCCGTGCTGAACGTAGGGTTTCTTGTGTGCTGCGGGTCAAGAGGTTAATCAGACCGGTACGCCTGAGCAAGCCTCCCAGCAGGGGCGCTATTATTTCATCCGAGTTCAGCAGGAGCGCCAGAACAAACGCACCTGACACGCCGAAGGCTGCCGCTTCGCTGGGTGTGGCAATACCTGTGTAGATGACTCCTAGCACGATGAAAATCAAGGCTACTACGGGTAGAAACTGAAAGCTGCCCAGCAACCTTATCCGCCAACCCTCCCAGGTGGCAAAGCTGTCGCCGTGCTCCCGGGGAGCCATCCCTCGCCAGACTATTGCCAGGACGGCAATCATTGCCATGAAAGACAGGGCCAGCATGATGCCCGGTATAAACCCGGCCATGTAGAGGCGCCCAATGGACTCATCCACCATCACGCCGTAGATAATCAGGCTGATGCTGGGTGGAATCAGGATGCCCAGAGTACCGCCCGCGGCCAAGGACCCCATCACCATGCGCTCCGAATAGTTTCGTCTCCTGAAGGAGGGCAGCGAAGCTCGGCTTATGGTGGCCGACGTGGCTACGCTGGAGCCGGAGCAGGCGGAAAAGATGGCGCAAGCCACAACATTGGTGTGAATCAAGCCGCCTGGGAGGAACCATATCCATCGGGAGATGACACCGTACATCCGCTCCCCTATACCCGAGCGGTTCATCAACTCGCCCATCAGCACGAACAACGGCACTGCTACCAGAATGAAGTTGGTATTCACTCCCCAGGCCTGGCTGGACATGATGTTCCACAAAGGCTTGTCGGAGAAGAAGAACATGAGAATCAAGGACAAACATCCCAGGGCGGCTGCAACGTACATGCCTGCCAGGAAGAAGGCCCCCAATAGCCCGAATGCAACTCCGAAGACCACCGTTCAACCCCTTGACACGGGGCGGACGTCCCAGGCCAGGGATGATATTCTCTGACGGTTGCCAGTCATTGAATCTCGTCTCCACCCATTGCCCTGTGGATACGGGGCAGCCACCTCTCGGCCATCATTGACAACATCATCTGCGCTGCTGTGATTACCAACAAGGTAAATCCGATGGCAACCACGGTTTTGGGGATAAACAGAGGTGTCAGCGGGTAAGTGGGGGTGATTACCCCCCTCTCATAGTCGCTGATAACGTTCTCCCACATCTTCCAGGCCGTGACGTAACCGAAGAAAGCTACCGCAAGGAGGGCGAGCCAGTCTGCAACTGCCCTGATTTTGGGACTCATGTGGGGCAACAGCACGTCAATTCGCACGTGTGCTTCGGACCGCAGCGAGTAGGAGAGGGCCCAGGTAGCTGCCATAGCCAGGACGTAGCCGCTCATAGCATCGGTGCCCTGGGCACGGGGCCAGCCCAGGTTCTTGGCTATTACCTGGTAGGTGATGAAGAACCCCAAGAGCAGCAACTCAAGGCCGCAGATGTAACCAAGTATGAAATACAATCTGTCGGCCTTCTGAGCCACCTTGCGAAAGCCCAGCAACAGGTACAGAGCCGGTGTCTTCCGCCCGGTGTAGGGCGAAGGTCTTGTAGTATCCATGGCACCTCTCTCCGGGCAGAGTAGGAGGGCCGGGGTGTCTTTGCTCGGTCACACAGGCAGGCGGGCGTACTCAGGCGGTCATAACCCTATTGCCAGACCATGAATTTTAATGTTCACCGAGCCGATGAACGAGGCAGCGACCTTCGCAACGCTTGTGCATGAGCCTGCCTGGATATTACTGGGCACGTGAACCCTTGGTAATCGGGACTTGCTCTATGGAGCCGTCCTCAGCGATAAAGAGTCCCATATAGGGAGCTAATTTGTCGTTGGCTAAAGCCACAACGTCCGCATTTCTCCCCGGGTATCCGAGGCGTCGCAGCCAGCCGGGGATGACGTGTTCCGGCATTACCACAGTATGAATGTGATTCGTTATCTCTTCGGAAAAGAGCTCATATTGTAGGCCAAGCTGTTGGTTAAGCTGGACGGCGACGATGTTCTGGAACGGCGCCAGACGCAGGGCTTCCAGTTCAGCCTTTGCACCTTCCTCGATGATAATCTGCTGTAAGTCCGTCGGTATGCTGTCCCAAACGTCCTTGTTAATCACGTTGTTGGTGTAGCCGAATCCAATCACCGGACCGGACATATAATCCGCCACCTCAAACAACCTGTCCGGCACCGCGAGCAAAGCGGAGTTGGCAGAAGCATCAACGTTGCCGCGCTCCAACGCGGTGTATACCTCCGCCACGTCCAGGAACACAGGCTCGCCCCCCATGCCGGTGATGAAGTCGGACATAGCGGCTCCATGGGAGCGAATCTTCACACCCTGGAAATCCTCAAGAGTCACCAGAGGCTTGTTTCCAAAGAACCACTGGTCGGAGCCGGCGAACCAGTTCCGGTTCAACACGTGGCTGCCCTCGGTGGCTTCAAGTATCATACGGTCAATATCCGGGTATAGGTCAGTCACGATGGAGTAGGTGGACTCCCAGTCAGATGACATACCCCAAAGGGACTGTATCTCAAGAGCAGGTAGCACGCCGGCCACATAGCCGGTATAGATGTTCACCATATCCAATGTGCCACTGCTCACCTGGTCCAGGGTTTCCGGGCCGGATAACCCCAACTCGACAAAGGAAACCACGGAAAGATTGACTTGGCCGTTGGTACGCTTCGCCAGGTTGGGTGCCCAGTAGGACTGAATCAGCACGCACGTCGGCAGGTTGCGGTCAATGCAGGTATGCTGAATTTCAATGCTCTCGCCGGACGAGGTCAACTCGGTAGGGTTGGTCAGGTTGGCTTTCTGTATCAATTCCACGTAGTAGTCGCTGTCGTAGATGAACATATGGCCGGGGATTCCCAATTCCGGGGAGCCGACCAGAGCAACCGTGGACAGTTGTGTATACAACGCTTCAGGCACCTGGAACATCAGTCCCTCATGGGGAGGCGGCCCGATTAGGTGCGTGGGGTCACCCACAAAAATTGCTCCCGGACCACCAGCGTGATCCGCCGCGTATTGGGCCAGCACCACCGCATCATCGGGGGTCAAAGCCCCGGTTTCGGTGGGAGCGGGCGCTGCCGTCGTTGTCGTTGGGGTGGTGGCCGCAGGAGTGGGTTCTGCCATCATTCCGGTAGCGGTAGCCTCGGGTGTGGGTTCTGCCATCATTCCGGTGGCGGTAGCCTCGGGAGTGGGTTCCGCCATCATTCCGGTGGCGGTAGCCTCGGGAGTGGGTGCTACTGTCGTTGGGGTAGGCGCAGTAGTGGCGGTGGGGTCGGGTTCATCACTTCCACACGCCCCCAGCCCCAAGACCAAAGCAAGGGATGAAACAACAATACCAATGACAGAGACATAATGAATTTTCATCATTTACCTACGCTTACTTCAGACGCCGGCAATATATCGGCATATCGGCGAAGTTCGGAGCATTGTAATATTTGGCTATGTCTTTGTCAACGTTAACGGGGAATAGGGAATCGAGTGCAAAACTCAGTTTGTATAAGTCCTCCACTCCCACACCTGCCCGCTTCAGGCGGTCGTCATTCCGACGCACGCCGGCACCCGAAGCCCTTAGCATAGATTCCGGCCCAAAGCCGGCCCCGTACCGAGTACGGGCCGTGGTAGTAATGCACGGGGACGGGCTTCACTCTCCACCTGGGC
>JAGWBG010000117.1 GCA_021296015.1 Dehalococcoidia bacterium
GAAATATGGATTCATTTTACCGAATCGCGGCAGCCTGGGGACGCCGGAAAATACCGTCACCATAGCCAAGCGTGCCGAGGAGATGGGGTACGACTCCCTTTTCAAGGGCGACCATATAGTCGTGCCCGGAAACATCAACTCCCGCTATCCCTATACCGCAACCGGCGAGTTCCCCGGCTCCGATTCTGGCGAGGCGCAGGAGATGTTAGCCGTGCTATCCTTCCTCGCCGGCCAGACCAGGACGATACGGTTGGTTACCAGCGTCATTATCGTCCCCCACAGAAACCCCCTGGTGGCGGCCAAGGCCCTTGCCACCCTTGACGTTCTATCCAACGGCCGGCTCGTGGTGGGAATTGGAGCGGGGTGGATGCGCGAGGAGTTCGAGGCCCTGGACCTGCCGCCTTTCGAGGAGCGGGGCGCGGTGACCGACGAGTACGTCAGGGCGTTCAAGGAGCTTTGGACCAGCGAGACCCCCACCTTCGAGGGGAAGTATTGCCGGTTCTCTGATATAACCTTTCTGCCCAAGCCGGTGCAGAAGCCCCACCCGCCTATATGGGTCGGAGGAGAGAGTCCCAGGGCGCTCCGACGCACCGCCGAATTGGCCGATGGCTGGTATCCCCTGGGAGCGAACCCCAATTTCCCCCTGGAGAAGCCGGAGCAACTGGCTGCGGCGATAAGTCGCCTGGCGTCCTACGCTGAAAAGGCGGGAAGGGACCCATCGGATATTGAGATTATTCACTGGATACCGCGATACGACCTGAATAAGGACGGGGAGGCGCTCTCCAACGGCGAGCGGCTTCCCTTTACGGGCAGCGCCGATCAAATCGCATCGGACATCCGCAGGTACGAAGAAATGGGCGTGGGCCACCTGGTGGTGGACTTCTTCCGTGCCAAGAGTGGCATAGGTCTGGAAGAGGGCCTGCAGAGCATGGAGGACATGGCAACGCAGGTGTGGCCCCTCGTATGACGGGAGCGCCCTCGCCAGTGTAGCCAGTCCCACGCACGTCTGGTATTATGGTGAGCAGCCGGAGAGTTGACAAAGCGGAGGCGGAGGCGATGGCACAACAAGAGAGAGTGGTCTATCTCAACGGCCGGATAGTGCCCGAAAGCCAGGCGGGAATCCCCATAAGGGATGCAGGCTTCATCTACGGGGATGCCGTGTTCGATGCGGCCCGCACTTTCAACGGCCAGGTATTCAGAATGAGGGAGCACATAGACCGTCTGTACGACTCCTGCAAGTACCTCCGACTGGACCCGGGTATGAGCAGGGAACGAATGGTGGAACTGACAACGGAGGTGGTAGAGCGCAACGTACCACTTCTGGGGCCAAACGAGGACTACTGGGTGACCCAGCGAGTCACTCGCGGCGTCGAGGCCACCTCCCCCGGCGAGGAGTCCCATAACACGGTGCTCATCGAGTGCCGACCCCTGCCCCTGGCGAAGCGCGCCCACTACTACAGGACGGGTATACCCCTGTTGACCCCCTCCGTGCCCCGGATACCGCCCCGGTTCATGAGTCCCAGGGCCAAGACCCACAACTACCTGAACCTGGTGCTGGGAGACCTGGAGGTACACGACAGTGACCCAGACGCCTGGGCGCTTCTCTTGGACGAGAGCGGGAACCTGGCAGAGGGACGCGGCTCCAACGTATTCATCGTTAAGGACGGCGTGGTCTCAACCCCCAGGTTACAGATGGTGCTGGCGGGGATAACCCGCCAGACGGTGCTGGACCTGGCGGCCAGCCTGAAGATACCGGCGGAGGAACGGGACATAGACCTCTTCGATGCCTATACCGCCGACGAGGTGTTCCTTACGTCCACCAGCCTTTGTATCTGCCCCGTTCCCTCCGTAAACGGCATGGCCCCCGGTGACGGCAAGGTCCCCGGCCCGGTCACCGAGCGGCTGATGGGGGCCTTCAGCGACCTGGTGGGCATGGACTACGTGTCCCAATACCTGGCACATCTTCGGTGAAGCGCATTATAGCTGGCCCTTGGCACCGGCCTCGCTGCCCGTAGGGACCTTCGAGTAACCCCTGTCCATAGACCTATCTGCCGACTGGCAGGCAAATATGAATGGATTCCGGCTCAAGGTTCGCCACGGCGAATCTACCGGAGGTGTGACCGGAATGACGGGTGTAGTGGCCGGAATCCAGATAAAAATTCCAGACTACAAATTCAGTCAGGAGGTGCAACTATGGAGGAAGTCCGTGCCTTCGCTCCTACAGGCGTGATAGGCTCAAGCTATCTGGAGTCTTCTCTAGCCAGGGCTATGGAGTGGGAACCCCATTTCATCGGCTCGGATGGAGGCTCCACGGACCACGGCCCAGACGCACTGGGCCGTGGCAAGTGCATGTTCCCCCGTCAGGCCGTGAAACGAGACATGAAGCTGATGCTCCAGGCGGCCCGTTCCAGCAACATCCCCCTCCTGGTCGGCTCGGCCGGCACCGCAGGTGCCGACCTCAACCTTGAGTGGGCCTCCGACGTGCTCATGGAGATTGCCCGAGAGGAGGGGCTTCACTTTCGTCTGGCCCTGATTCATGCGGAACAGGACAAGGAATACCTGAAGAACAAGCTGCGCCAGGGAAAGATACGTCCGCTACATCCGGCCCCCGACATAAACGAGGAGGCCATTGACAAGGCCAGCCACATCGTGGGGATGATGGGAACGGAACCCTACCTTAGAGCGATGGATGAAGGCGCTCAGGTGGTGCTGGCGGGGCGCTCCAGCGACACGTCCATCTTCGCCGCCGTCCCAATCAGGAATGGCCTCCCGCCGGGAGTGGCCTGGCACGCCGCCAAGATACTTGAGTGCGGGGCCGCCTCCGTGGCGGTGCGACGCCACCCCGACGGAATGATGGCCTGGCTTCGCAACGACCACTTCGTAGTAGAGGCCCCCAACCCCGACTATATATGCACTCCCCAGAGCATCGCCTCCCACACCCTGTACGAGAATGCCCATCCCTTCCACCTCCTGGAGCCCAGTGGCATGTTGGATGTCACCGGGGCAGAGTACGAGGCCATCAGCGACCGGGCAGTACGAGTGTGGGGCAGCGACTTCGTTCCCGCCGATAAATACACCATCAAGCTGGAGGCAGCCGAACTGATAGGATACCAGAGCGTGATTATAGGCAGCATCCGCGACCCGGTTATGATTCGTCAGCTTGATAGCTGGCTGGCCGGGATGCAGGAGCGTCTGGACCAGCGCATCAGGGGTTCCTTTGACGGAATGGAAATGGGAAAGGACTACAAGCTGTTCATCCGCGTGTACGGCCTCAACGGTACCATGGGACCACTGGAGCCTGTGAGAACACCGGGCCACGAAGTGTGTCTGGTCATGGAGGTGACCGCCGATAGCCAGGAGCTTGCCACGGACCTGGCCGACGCCGTTGAGCATTTCGCACTCCACTATCCGGTCCCCGAATGGCATGGTCTAATCTCCGGGCTTGCCTATCCCTATAGCCCGGCGGTCCTGAACCGGGGGGCCGTGTACCAGTTCAGCATGAATCACGTGGTGGAGCCGGGCGACCCCCTGGAGATGTTCCCCATGGAACTTGTGGAGGTGTAGACGTGTCCAAACTATGGGAAATTACCAAGCTGGTGCGGAGCAAAAATGCCGGCCCCTTTGTCCTCACCTTCGACATCATGTTTGATGACCCGGACGCCTATTACCGGACTCGGGACTCGGGCGTCATCAACAAGGGGCTGGTTGCCCGACTGTATAATACCTCGGAAGAAGACGTGATGTTCTTCAACTGTGACAACGCCCTTGCAATCAAGTTCAGCATTCCCCGCCCCAATTTCTCCGGCGACCTTAACGACAGCGACGTATTCGGTGGGCAGCAGTTTGGGCCGCTGGTGGACATCGAGGTCCCCGATAGACTCTAGGCAGGCCCTAAAGGAGTGTCACAATGCCGGAACGACACCCCAGGTTAGAAGGAAAAGTTGCCATTGTTACCGGGGCCGGCTCCAGCGGCCCCGGCGTCGGAAACGGCAAGGCCACGGCGGTGCTCTTTGCCCGTGAGGGCGCAAAAGTGCTGGTGGTGGATGCTTTCATCGAGCGCGCTGAGGAGACTCTGGCCATGATTCGGGAGGAGGGCGGCGAGGCTTCCACATTCCAGGCCAACGTGACTAACGCCGATGACTGCCGCCGCATGGTGGAAGCCGCCGTTGAGCGGTACGGCCGTCTGGACATCCTGGACAACAACGTAGGCATATCCAGGCGCGGCACAGTGCTGGAGGTCAGCGAGGACGATTGGGACTACGTGATGGCGGTCAACGTCAAGAGCATTGTCCTGACCAGCCGTTACGCCATCCCCCCCATGATTGAGACCTCAGGCGGTGGCTCCATCATCAACATATCCTCCATCGCCGGGCTGAGGGCCCACAGCAGCACTCCATATACCACGTCAAAGGCCGCGGTCATCGGCCTGACCATGTCCATGGCGGCTGACCACGGCCATGACAACATCCGAGTCAACTGTATCGCGCCCGGACTCGTCTATACGCCCATGGTGGCCCCCCGCATGGACGACACCCTGCGAGAGCATCGCAAGAACGCCACTCCCCTTGGCACCGAGGGGACGGCCTGGGACATCGCCGCTGCCGCCCTCTACCTGGCCAGCGATGACGCCCGATGGGTCACGGGAGTAGTGCTGCCGGTGGACGCCGGCCTTACACTGGTCACGCCGGCCACCTACGTTACTATTGCCCAGCAGCAATACGACCGTCCCTCGGCCTGATAACAGAACTCTTTTTTAGCTCTTGTAGGGTCAGGCTCGAAACCGGCCCTACTATCACTCTACCCAGCCTGGCAGCAGCACCGACAGTGGTGCCTAGTCGAATTGGATAAAATTGTGCCTCTGAATGGTGGAAATATAGAATCCATGAATTTACAATATATTGAGCCCAATGTTTAGGAGGTATTAGATGGAAGCCTACTGCGTAAAGTGCCGGACAAAGAGAGAGATGCAAGGTACCCAGTCTATAACCATGAAGAACGGACGCCCGGCGACCCAGGGCACGTGTCCCACCTGCGGGACGAAGATGTTCAGGATAGGCAAAGCATAGCCGTCCTGCTTCGAATAATACAATGAAATGATATGAAGTTCGCGCTCGTTGCCCATAGCTTTCGGTCTAAGGATAGAAGGGCGTAATGCGCCGGGATGCGATGGGGTCAACGGCTCGGCAATTCGGCCCCGAGCGTGAACAAGTCTCCCGATTGAAAACAGCATCCTTCTCTAGACGCAGGCCCTCGACGTAGGAAGGCACGGGACAAGGCCCCCGTCCATCCTTTAACGGTATCTGAGCACTCCCCCTTGCCAGCATGATAGCCCTGTTCAAAATAAGGTGCTCATGTGCTTGTATCGCATCTACGGCACTCCCTGGGTCAAAGCCGTCTCCGTGCTTCCCATACTGGTTATGTTGAATAAGGTGGAAAGTCCATGACCACACCGGACACATCCAAGCCATCTACCTGCCCTACCTGTGGGGAACCCATGAGAAGGGAGGTTGACGGTGTACGGGTCCCACCAATGCCCCAGGTCTTC
>JAGWBG010000118.1 GCA_021296015.1 Dehalococcoidia bacterium
GCAGACACCCCGGCCCGCCAAGGCGACACCACCTCAAGACGTAAGCGAGTTGAAGGGTGTTTACGTGATAAGTGTGGCCGCCCGCCTTCTCGAGATGCACCCCCAAACTCTCCGAAAATACGAGAGACTTGGGCTTGTAAGTCCTTCCCGGACCATCGGGATGCTCAGGCTCTACTCCGAGGAAGACGTTCAGAAACTCCGGCTGATAAAACATCTGGAAGGAAGTCTTGGGCTTAATCTGGCCGGAGTTGAGTTTACCTTGAACGTGCTTAGCCATATCCTGGATATGCTTCAGCGACTCAGCGCCATTCAAGATTCGGAGCAACTCCTCGATATTGTCGAACGGGAAGTAACCCAACTTTTGGAAAGCCTCAATCTTCCTCTCCAAGAGTAATTAAGGTTCAGGCAGCCAGCGTCCGGCCATCGGCCCCCGCCCGGCCGGTTTCCTGACGAGTGCCCAAAAAGAACGGAGTGACATGGAACAAGAGGGTAATGACGAAACACAGCTTCTTGATGGCAAGATGCCACCGGAGGATTCGATGGAACTAGGGACACCCATAAGCCTGGAGACCCAGCTGGATACCCTGAAAGCCCAAGCCCACGAAATCAACAGGGAAAAGGACCAGTTCAAGGACATGCTGCAAAGCGCCCAGGCAGATCTCATCAACTATCAGCGTCGCAGCGAGGAGGAACGGCATGAGCAGCAGAAAAATATGAGTTCCAGAATCATCCTCAAACTTCTCCCCATAATGGACGACTTCAGTATGGCCATTGGTCACGCTGCCGATTCGGGCGCGGAAGGCCCGTGGCTGGAAGGAATGAAGCTGATACAGCGCAAGCTACATTCTTTCCTGGAGTCGGAGAACGTCACCAAGATAGAGACCGAGGACAAAGAGTTCGACCCGTTCGAGCATGAGGCCATGGCTTATCAGGAGAGTGACAAACACCGGAATGGCCAGATAATAACCGTGGTCCGGGATGGATATAAGCTACATGACAGGGTCATTCGCCCTGCCCTGGTGATACTCGCCAACGCCCCGGAGGCTTCCGGTCCCGAAGGGCAGGCCGAGGCCTCTTGAAGCCCGTATGACTTGAGAGCTAATCTTTACAAGATTGACAAAGAATAAACGCAGCCCTTCGACAGGAAAGGAGTCCGACGATGCCCAAAGTTATAGGAATAGACCTTGGTACTACCAACTCGTGCGTGGCAGTTATAGAGGCCAACGAACCGGTCGTGCTTGAGAATGCAGAGGGCGGGAGGATTACCCCGTCCGTAACGGCGATCAACCCTAAGTCCGGGGAAACTTACGTGGGGCAGATAGCCAAACGACAGGGAGTCACCAACCCGGAGAATACCATATTCTCAGTAAAGCGCCTCATGGGGCGGAAGTTCGATGACGCGGAGGTGCAGAAGGCGGTCAAGACCCTACCCTACAAAATCACCCGGGCCACCAATGGCGATGCCCACGTGCACATGGGAAGCAAGGCCTACGCACCTCCACAGCTTTCGGCTCTGGTCCTCCAAAAGATAAAGCAGGACGCCGAAGCCAAGCTGGGAGAGAAGATTAACCAGGCGGTTATCACTGTACCGGCTTACTTCAGCGACGCCCAGCGTCAGGCTACCAAGGACGCCGGACAAATCGCGGGTCTCGAAGTGCTGCGGATTATCAACGAGCCCACGGCATCCTCTCTGGCTTACGGCATGGACAAGCAGAAGGCGGACAGCACGGTTGCGGTGTTTGACCTGGGCGGCGGCACCTTCGATATATCCCTCCTTCAGATGGGGGATGGCGTGTTCGAGGTCAAGTCCACCAACGGAGATACCTTCCTGGGTGGCGACGACTTCGACAACCGAATACTGGACTGGATGCTCCAAGAGTTCAGGCAGGAGTCCGGCATAGACCTGAGCCAGGACCGGATGGCTCTCCAGCGCCTGCGTGACGCAGCGGAAAAGGCGAAAATAGAGCTGTCCACCGTATTCGAGACGGAGATTAACCTGCCGTTCATCACCGCAGATGCCAGTGGCCCCAAGCACATGGTCACGACTTTGAGCCGCTCCAGGCTGGAACAGCTGGTGTCAGACCTCCTGGATCAAACCGAGGAACCATGCCGCCAGGCCATAGCCGACGCCGGACTGAATCCTCAGCAGATAGATGAGGTGATTCTGGTAGGTGGCATGACACGGATGCCAGCCGTTCAGAGCAAGGTCAAAGACATCTTCGGTAAGGAGCCTAACAAGAGCGTCAATCCTGATGAGGCCGTGGCGCTGGGCGCCGCCATCCAGGCGGGCGTGCTGGTGGGAGATGTGAGAGACATCCTGCTCCTGGATGTCACGCCCCTCACCCTGGGACTGGAGACGCTGGGCAACGTGTTCACCACGTTGATACCCCGGAATACCACCATCCCCACGTCCAAGAGCGAGGTATTCACCACTGCCGCCGACGGCCAGACCAGTGTGGAGATTCACGTGCTCCAGGGCGAGCGGCCCATGGCTGCCGACAACAGGTCCACAGGGAAGTTCATTCTCGACGGCATATTGCCGGCCCCAAGGGGCGTGCCTCAAATTGAGGTAACCTTTGACATAGACGCCAACGGAATACTCAGCGTGTCTGCGAAGGATAAAGGCACGGGGAAAGAGCAAAAGATTGTCATACAGGCCAGCTCAGGCGTATCCAAGGAGGACGTGGAGCGGATGGTCCAGGAAGCTCAGCAGTACGCCGAGGAGGACAGGCGGAAGCGCGCCGAGGTGGAGACCCGTAACCAGGCCGATTCCCTGGTCAATACTGCCGAGAAGCTTCTGAGCGAAGTGGGCGACAACGCCCCCGCAGACTTGAAACAAGACGTTGAAAGCAAGATTGCAGCCCTGCGGTCTGCCATACAGCAGAACGACGTGGCACAAATGCAAGCCTGTATGAACGACCTGAACACTGCACTCCAAAGTCTGGGACAGGCTGTGTACAGCCAGACGGAGGCCGGTCCTCAAGCAGGACCTACACCCGATGACCCGGGGGAAGGACCGCAAGACGACAACCGGCCCGAAGGTACGGTAGAAGGCGAGTACCGGGAGATATAGATAAGATGTCCCTGAGGCTTAGCCCGCTCTATGGGTCGGGAATATAAGCTGCTTCACTGACTCCACGCTCTTTTCAGCGAAGTTACGGGCCTCCTGCCTTACATTCTCAGGAACGACTGCCGGCACTTCCGAGTCCAGCAGTCGTTCCCATCCATATTTCTCCCGGCATTCCGCGGGTATCTCATCGGGCCAATCTCTCTCCAGCATTATCCCGTAAGCCAGAGTCCAGCACCGGGCCACCGCGCCCAGGTCATATCCTCCCCCGCCGGTAGCCAACCAGGGCAGCCCCATGCCAGCTAACTCCCGGACAGCATCTCCGAATCCTCGCGAAGAAATCTGCAGGTGGGCCAAGGGGTCGCTATGGTAGCTGTCAATCCCCAACTGTGTAACCAGTACGTCGGGCTTGAAAGCGGCTATCAGGGGAGGGACTGTCTCCCGGAACGCCCACAGGTAGGTGTCGTCGTCAGTGTAGGGGTACAGGGGCACGTTAACGGAGAACCCGGTTCCCGGACCCGCGCCTATCTCCTCCACAAACCCCGTTCCTGGAAATAGGAACATCCCCGACTCATGGAGGGATATGGTAAGCACGCGGTCGTTGTCGTAGAATGCGTTCTGTACCCCGTCGCCGTGGTGAGCGTCTATGTCCACGTAAACGACCCTAAGTCCTTTGTCCAGAAGCTGCCGTATAGCTATGGCGGGGTCGTTAAACACGCAGAAGCCCGAGGCGTTTGCGGCGGCGGCGTGATGGAGTCCCCCGGAGATGTTGAAGGCAACGTTCACACGGTTGCCATCCATAAGCTCCGCAGCTACGATGGACGCCCCTGTACTCAGGAGAGCCGCCTCGTACATACCCTCATAAATGGGATTATCTCCCCCGGCGCCAAAGCTGAACCTGACTGGGTCATACTTCCTCTCACCCCGGCTGAAGCTCCTAACCGCCTCCACGTACTCGGCATCGTGTACGCTGGTTATCTCTTTCTCAGTCGCCGGGCGCGGCTCTACCAGGGCAGAGTTTTCGTCCTCGAAAGCATGGTACGCATCCAGAAGCTCGTAGGTATACTTCAGGCGCACGGCCCTGAGGGGATGGTCGGCTCTCAGGATATGGCGCGACATGGCATCGTGATAAACAAAGGCGGCTTTCCTACTCATCTCTCTCCCTCCCTTGGAATGTGCTGTACCATCAGAACCACCGGCGGCTACGGAAGAAAAGCAACATCCCGCCAGCGACTATAGCCATCACCCCCAGTACGACAAGGAAGGCATAAGGAGAGCTATCAAAAGGCAGGCTGACGTTCATTCCGTACAGGCCCGATAACACCGATAGAGGAAGCATTATGGTAGCGATAATGGTAAGGGTGCGTATTACCTCGTTGGTCCGGTCGGTGGTAAGGGATACGTGGGTATCGTGCAATCCCTGAATGACCTCCTTCAGGTCTTCCAACTCCACGGATATACGACGCATGTGGTCGGCCAGGTCTCCAAAATACACGTCGGGGTCCACCTTGAGGAAAGGATACTCCTTCTTTTCCAAAAGCTCCAACACCTCTATCTGTGGCCGGACGATGCGCCTGTAGGCGAGTATATCCCTCTTGGTCACCAGTAGCTCTCTAGCCAAATCCTTGGCGGCCATGTCGAAGACCCTGACCTCCAGGTCGTCCACCCTCTCTATGACCTTGTTCAAGCTGGGAAAGCAGTAGTCCACCAGGCCGTCCAGAACTTGATAGAGCAAATAGCCGGAGCTATGACCCATCACGTTCTTTCGGACCGGTTCACTGGCCTCACAGTCGGCAAACAGCTTCATCAGAGGTCTCAGGTCGCCCCTGTGGACAGTCACCAGATAATCGCCACTTACGAAGATACTGACCTGGCTGGGCACGGTGAGACGTGCTTCCTGGTTGAAAAGAGGAAAGTGGAGCACCAGAAACAGATAGTCGTCGTAGTCGTCCATCTTGGGAAGCTGGACCCGGCTAAGGCAGTCATCCAGTGCGAGGGTGTGGAAATCGAAGGTCGTTCTGAGGTATTCCATCTCAGCGAGGGTGGGCATCTCCACGTCCAGCCAGGAGACAGACCCACAGGCAATCTTCTTTATATTCAGTTCTTGTTGGGCCTGCTCTACCGTGACCATAATACACCAGACGTGAGAGGTAGTCTCCAGAGAATGGACTTGGACGGCTAGAAGGGGTTGTCGCAACCTTGCCGGTTGAGTCTAGTCAAATTCCGAAGGATGGTCAAGGCCCTTTATCTTTAGTCCCACAAAAGCCGTATATGTATTAGAATGTAACCGCCATATCAGACTCGCAAATAAATAAGCAGTGAAGGGGGAAACTTGACTACCGAAGAGAAACGGGCATATATAGACAAGATTCTCAAAGACCGGGGCTATATTCTGGAGATGCACAAAATCATGGTGGAGGCCGACCTGGAATGGGTAAAGGCCTATGACCCCTTTATAGAGGCCACCTATACGGG
>JAGWBG010000119.1 GCA_021296015.1 Dehalococcoidia bacterium
CACTCATAGCAGCGGCATTGGGGAGAGCCGCAAGGTGACCATCATCCCCAGAAATGCCTGAATTAATAACACGGGGGGCTGTTAATGAGCGGCGAAATCCCCACTGAGAACGAAGTCCTGGAGTATTTCACCACGCTGAGCAACTGGGGGCGCTGGGGCGAGGACGACCAGCTTGGGACTCTGAACCTAATAACCCCGCAGAAACGCGTTCAGGCGGCCCGTCTGGTACAGCAGGGCATAGCCATTGGGTGTTCCCGACCTGTCACCAGGGATATGGATTCAGACGCGGCCAACCCTCCACCGGTCCATTTCATGGTGGAAAGTGGAGAGGGATGGGTTACGCCCGCCGGACCCGGCCGGGGGCCTCGCCAGATAGCATCCGACTTCTTTGGGATGGTCTTCCATGGCATCACCGTGACTCACATAGATGCTCTGAGTCACATATTCTGGGATGGGAAGATGTACAACGGCCGTCCGGCGGAGGCGGTGACCGCCAGCCAGGGGGCTACGGAGCATTCCATAGAGTCCCTGAAAGACGGTGTGATGACCCGGGGCGTGCTGCTGGACATCGCCAGGCTGCGTGGAAAGGAGTGGCTCGAGGGTGGAGAGCCTGTCTTGCCCGAGGACCTGGAGGCAGCAGAGCGCGCCCAGGGTGTGAGTGTGGAAGAAGGTGACGCCCTGTGCCTGCGCCTGGGGTGGTACAAGCGCAGGAACCAGATGGGGCCGGCGCCCAGACCCATAGGCAGGCCCGGTCTGCACGCCGCCACATTGCCCTGGCTGCGTGAGAGGGGCGTGGCGCTGATAGCTGCCGACGCCTCCCAGGACGTGCATCCCAGCGGGTATGAGAAAGTGGATATACCGGTCCACCAGGTGGGCATTGTTGCCATGGGCCTCTGGCTGGTGGACTCGGCCAACTTCGAGGAACTGGCCGAGAGGTGTCAGGAGCTAAACCGATGGGAGTTTATGTTCACCCTGGCCCCTATTCGCTTTCCAGGCATTACCGGCTCGCCCCTGACGCCCCTGGCACTCCTTTAGCCCCCTTCCGAACAAGTTCCGCCAGTACTTCCCCTCTCCCTTTGTGGGAGAGGGCTAGAGTGCGGGGGACACCCTACGAGTAATCTCCTTCAGGCTTGTTCAGAGATTCCTTGGATAGGTCCTTCATATCCTTCATGTCCGGGAGGATGACGTGATAGACGCGCTCTTTGGGGTCAGAAAGGCTTTCATAGGGGTGGTGCATCTGCCGCCGTTGCCGGGGTCTCCCAGGTGGCGCGGGGACATGAAGGCCGTGCTTGGGCAGGCCCGCGATGAGGCACACCTACTCGCGGAAGGCGGGGCCGACGGCATTATCGTGGAGAATTTCGGCGATGCCCCATTCGCCACCGGTCCCGTAGGCCCCCACACCGTAGCCGCCATGACCCTGGCGGTGCAGGCCGTAATGGAAAGAGTGGCCCTTCCCATTGGCATCAATATGCTGCGAAATGACCCACATTCCGCCCTGGCCGTCGCGGTGGCTACCGGGGCGCGTTTTATCCGTGCCAACGTGCATTATGGGGTAATGGTAGCCGAAGAAGGGCTCATCCAGGGCAGGGCCGACGAAACACTGCGCTATCGGCGTGCCCTGGGAGCCGACGAGAAGGTGAAAATCTTTGCCGACGTACTGGTGAAGCACGCGGTCCCGCTGGGAACGACGGATATATCCCAGGTAGCCAGGGAAACGGTACACCGGGGTCTGGCCGACGGCCTGATAGTGACCGGCCCGGCCACGGGCACGTCCGCCGACGTGGATGACGTAGCCAGGGTAAAGGCTGCGGTGCCGGACGTGCCTGTGCTGGTAGGTAGCGGGATAGACGAAAGCAATGCTGAGGCCTTCCTGGCCCTGGCAGACGGCGCCATTGTAGGGACCAGTCTGAAGGTGGACGGCGCCATCCAAAACCCGGTGGACCCGGCTAGGGTGAAGCGGCTGGCAAGACGGATTAAGGTGTTGCCCTGATGAGTAAAAGGCGTATAATGTAGGTAATCAAGTGTGGGAGGTGCAGTTATGCCGGGCTACAGGATCATATCGTCTGATAACCACATCTATGAGCCAGCCGACCTCTGGACCAGCAGGATCGAGAGCAAGTACAGGGACCGGTGCCCAAGGATCATGCCCTATCAGGACTGCCTGATTTGGGTCTGTGACGATACCCTGTGGCAAAGCCTCTCCCAAGGAACGAACGCGGGCAGGAGGTTTGATGACCCGGAAACCATAAAGAACATAGACGTGTTTGAGAACGTCTTGCCGGGAAGCTACATTCCCGAGGAATACATCAAAGACATGGACATTGACGGCGTGGACGTGGGCATAATCTATCCCACTGTTAGCTTCATCCTGTACAACCACGTTCGGGACAGCGACCTTCTAACAGCTTGTTTCAGGGTGTATAACGACTGGCTCGGCGAGTTTTGCAGCGTGAACCCCCGGCGTATGTCCGCCATCTCCGCAATCAACCTTGACAACGTTCAGGATGGTATAGAGGAGATGGAACGCTGTGCAAAGATGGGATTCAAAGGCGCCATGATTACCGTGTACCCCCCCGAGGGCAGACGGTACAATGCCCCCGAGTACGAACCCTTCTGGGCCGCTGCCCAGGACATGGAGATGCCCCTTGGCCTCCACGCCGCCTCGAATCGCTGGGGGTCCGGTGAGCAGTTCCAGGGCCGGGAGATAGACAGGCCCGCCCAACTGCCCAACATGGAGTATGGAGTGCGGATGTCCCTTGCCGACATGATCTACGGCGGGGTGTTCGAGCGATACCCGAAGCTACAGGTGGGGTCTGTGGAGCATGAGTTGGCGTGGATTCGCAGCTTCCTGGACCGTCTGGACTTTAACTACAACCAGAGAGGCCCCAACGTAATCGGGTACAAGTATAAGGACGACATGCTTCCCAGTGACTTCTTCCGTCGAAACGTGTTCGTCGGCTTCCAGGAGGACTCTCTGGGTATAAGGCTCCGAGACCTCATAGGTGTGGACAATCTCCAGTGGGGCTCGGACTATCCCCACACGGAGACCACCTTCCCCAGGAGCCAGGAAATTCTTGACGAGATACTGTCCGATTGCACCGAGGACGAGAAGGCCAGGATTGCCGGGGCCAACGCCGCTCGAATATACAAGGTCTAAAAGGCAGCTTGCACCTACTTTGTCGAGCGCAGCTCAGTAGAGGAGACGTCGGCGCGGAAGCGGGACTCCGGGATGGCCTCGAAAAGGTCGTCAAATCCGGGAGGTACGGCGACGTCGGCCAGGGTGCGGAAGACGCCACCCTGCATCCTGCCAGCCACCAGGAAGCGGCAGCCCGCCGTTCTGATGCTTGATAAAGCCGACAGCATGGTTCCTTCATCGTCGCCGTAATACCCGGTGTCCACCAGCCTGATGGCCGTATCCCAGCCTATGACAAAGGTGCAACCCGGCAGAAGAGACGCCTTCTCGTAGAACCGTGATGCACGGGTGAGGACGACGCGCCACCCACCTTCGAACTGGCGCAGGCGGCGGCGCACCTCCGACTCCTCCAGAGGTGGCTTGTCCACGTTGACCACCGCAAGCTCGAAGACGACCTCCCGGCCACCCAACATCTCCGAGGCCACCTGAGCAAGCCGCCGGTGTCCTTCGTGCAGTGGATTGAAGGAGCCGGGCATCACAACCGCATCAAGGGACTCGCCTTCCACCATACGCCCGTCGGGGTATACAGTTACAGTACGGACCCCTTCACCGTAACCCTTGTCCACGGAGGCAAGCAGGTGTTGCAGAGGGTTGGAGCGCTCCGTACGCTGCACGTCCAGTTGCTCCGTGTCCAGAAGCCCCAGGGGCAGCGTCGTTTCAATATTGAAGGCTTCAGCCAGGGCACGCAGGACAATCCGGCTTACCACGTCCTCTTCCCCGGCACGGTCCCTACTGCCCTTGGCGAGCTTTAGGCTGTAAGTGGTGACGCCCCCGTCGTCACACGTGGCGATACAGCACCTATGCTCTCCCCGCTTGGGCCTGTCGGTGGCGATGGTAGCCGTACAGGACAGACCGACCACGCGCCCCGGCGCATCGCCCCGCTCGCGGAGTCGCAGGGCCTTTCGGTAGGCAGACTCGGCCATCTCTCGCGCCGTATCCGGCGAGACGTATTGGCCGGCCGGCTCATGTCCCAGAAACTCGGCCATGGACCGCTGGCTGTAGGGGACGACAGCCTCAAGTACCGTCCTGGATGCGCCGGGCACGCCCAGCAGCCATGCCAGCGCCTCAGCGCCGGCGCCGGATACGGCAATGACCGCCATCTTTGGCGAGTTGTGTATGCGCTCCACCAGGCCTTTGACGTCGTCAGTCATGGGTGTGGCCTTCCCCCCCTCATCCTTGAGATTCCCAGGGTGAGTAGTCAATGGCCTCCATGCTCGTCACCGAGTGCTCAATCTCTGAGCTTATCTTGCGGTCCCACTCCTCCATCCACGAGGTGGGTATCACCGTGCGTGCGTGGCGCCACCAGAGGGGTTCGCTGTCGCTCAGGGTATTTCCGTCCAGGACCTCACCCAGAAAGCAGGTCATATCGCCCCCGTCCATAGCGTTGACCACCCGGCAGTCCAGGTATCCCCAGCAGTCTTCGAGAATCGGGCAGCCCGATGACTTCAGGGTGTGGGGTACGTTGCCCAGCTTGTCCACGTCCCGGCCCGATACCAGCCCGAAGTCCTTGATGTATTGAAGCTGGTCTATGCGAAGGTAGTTGAGGGCGAAGGCACCGCTACGGTAGACCATCTCATGGCTGTAGTTGCGCTTGTATATCTGGACTACCACACGGGGCATACTGGGCACGATGGAAGCTGCACCAATAGCTACGCAAATCTGTGCGTTGGACTTACTCTGCCAACGGCTGGTGACCGCAGCAATGGGCGACCACAGCCGTCCCATCACGGGAGCAATCCGAGAGTATTCCATCAAGGCACCTCAATCCGCACGCCTACTCGGCAGACAGGCCTGCCTCATCAGTCTATCATAGACTCTCCAAGGGTTCACGGCAGGGCGGCGATAGCCTCAATCTCAATGAGGAACTCCTCGCGCACCAGGCGGTCAATGACCAGGAGAGTATTGGTGGGATAGTTGCCGTTGGGAAAGATCCGGGGGAATATCTCCGTCCTGGCGGCGATGAAGTTCTCTACACTCTGGGAACTGACCAGGTAGGTGGTGAACTGCACCACGTTCTCAAAGGTGGCCCCTGCGCTGGACAATATCTGCTCCAGGTTTTGGAAGACCTGCCGGGTCTGTGCGGACAGGTCTCCTGCGCCCACAACGTCGCCCCCCTCGCTGACGGCTACCTGCCCGGCGATGAACACCAGCCGTCCGGGCCGGACGCTCACGGCGTGGTTATAGGCCCCCAGGGGCCGGGCAACGCCCCTGGTCTCTACGACTGTTCCCTCGATGTCGCTGGTCATCCTTTTCCTCCTGGTTCACCCAACTGAAATACTAGGTCCCTGTGGGATAGAATAGCACCGTTCCCCAACTCATCAGAAGATATATTCGTGATAAAATGCTTACAGTAACGATGCCGGATATGGTGTGTCGAGGGCAAATTTCGGACGTACCACAGGAGGAGCAATGCTGGACCTGGTATTGAGGGGAGGACAGGTGGTAACACCCCAACGGGTGGCGGAGATGGACGTTGCCGTCCTGGGGGAGAAGATTGTGGCCGTGACCGAGCCGGGAGTCCTGGACGCAGAGGCGGCCCGGACCATAGACGCCTCCGGTAGGATTGTCGTTCCCGGAGGTATCGAACCCCACGCTCACATCGCCACCCCGGTCCCCCAACTGTGGACCGGGCGTCCTGGTGTGGAGACCCAGTCGCCGGAGGCTGCCAGCCGTGCCGCTGCCTTCGGTGGGACTACCATGCTCATAGATTTTGCCCGGCCCCTGTACGGGGCGACTCCCCTGGAGGCGGTGGAGCAAAGGGTCCAGCGCTTCAGCGGGCACTCGTACATAGACTTCGCCTTCCACTGCGTCTTCAACGGGGTCAGTCCGCCCGAGCACATCGCCCAGATAGGGGAGCTTATCTCCTCGGGGGTGGCTTCCATGAAGGTGTGGACCATCACCAGGCCGGGCGACCCCCCCAATCCGGCCACCGACGACGGACACCTCTGGGCCGTCATGGACCAGGTGGCCCGGCACAACGGTATCGTCGCCGTCCACGGGGAGGACGAGGCCATAGTTGAGTTTATGACCGATAAATTGAAGCGTGAGGGTCGGGACCAGGCGTACAACATTCACCTGGCCCACAACAACCTCTCGGAGGACATCACATTCCGGAAGACGGTCCGCATGGCCCAGCGCACGGGTGCGGGAGTATACTTCGTCCACGTCACGGCCAAGGAGGGGGTCGAGGCCATCGTGAAGGGCCGCGCCGACGGTCTGCCCATCTACGGGGAGGTGCTGCACCACTTCCTCTGCTTCACTTCCGAGGACTACAAGAAGCCTGAGGGAAACCTCTACCATACCAATCCGGGACTGAAATTCACAGAGGACAGGGATGCTCTGTGGGAGGGCTTCACCGGCGGCGCCATATCCACCGTCGCCACGGATGAGTACACTACCCCAAAAGCGCCCAAGCTCGCGGGCACGACTATCGAGACCATTCAGGGAGGCCACAACGGTATCGAGACCCGGCTGATGATCGCCTACTCCGAGGGGGTGGCGAAGGGCCGCGTCTCCCTCCAGAGGTTTGTGGAGCTTACCTCCTCCAACGCGGCCAGGGTGATGGGCATGTATCCCCAGAAGGGGATTATCGCAGTGGGCAGCGACGCGGACATTGTATTGATTGATCCCAGCGTCCACAAGACCATCGCCCTGTCGGACCTGCACGCCGACTCGGACTACAGTATATGGGAGGGGACCGAGGTGCAGGGATGGCCCGTCACTACCATACTCCGGGGTTCGGTTATTGTGGAGGACGGCAAGCTGCTGGGCAATCCCCAACAGGGCCGGTTCGTGAAGCGCAAGATAGCTTCCAATGTGCTGACCAAGCCGGCGTGCTAACGTCGGTATGAGACCCATCCCCCTGAACGTCGAGGCAGAGCAGGAGACCATCGCCCAAGTATGCGCCCCTTGCACTTCCGAGACGCCTCTCAGCGGCATCGTAACAACTTTCGATAGGCCTCTGGTCGAGGGATTACGTTTCGGGTAACGCTGTCTACTGAAGCGGAGCATCGGTTGACTTGATTCCTGCTATAGCCTATTATTTGCTTTAGAAAGACTCAGGAGGGGTTATCTATATGGATGAACTGGATAAAAGAATTATCAAGCTCCTTCAGGTGGACGGGCGTGCCTCCAACGCAAGAATAGCCAGAGAGGTGGGCGTCAGCGAGGGCACGGTGAGGCGAAGGCTCCGTCACCTGATTCAAGGAGACGTGATAAAGGTCATAGCTGTGCCCAACCTGGAGCAAATGGGTTATGGGACCGCCGCACTAATAGGGATTCAGACAGACCCCGGCAAAATACATGAGGTCACGAACGCAATCCCATCTCTGTACGATACCCACTACGTCTCCATGACCACCGGGGCTTATGACATATTCGCCTGGGTCGGGCTGGAGTCGCCCGAAAGACTGGGGACTTTCCTCAGAGGCCAGATAGGCACTATCCCCGGTGTCAGACGAACTGAGACTTTCGTCAACTTATCCATAACCAAGC
>JAGWBG010000120.1 GCA_021296015.1 Dehalococcoidia bacterium
GGCCAGGTGCATGGAGCCGCCCTTGCCTTTGCACAAGCCCGTGCGTTTCCCCAGAAGCTCCGCCATGGCTTTATTGGGGTCGCCACCCTTGGCAATGGGATGGCCGTGAGAGCGGTGGTTGCCGGTCATCCAGTCGTCGTCCCGTAGGGCCAGGCAAGCCCCCACCGCCACAGCCTCTTCACCGATGTAGGAGTGGGCAGCCCCTATCATCTCGCCCCGCTCGACCATTCGTATTACTTCCTCTTCCAGGTAACGGATGCGCAACATGCGTCTCAGCATTTCTATGAGCAACCCTTTATCTTCTATCAAGACATCCTCCTCACGTCAGCACCTCGTGCTGCAAAGGTTTGATACCGTATTATTGTCAGGTTATGTCCACAAGTCAATAGATAGCATCCGGGATAAAGAAAATAGCAGCTACACAGCCCGACACTAGATAACCTTCTCCTCTGACAGGCTTCTCAGTTTCTCCTCATCATAGCCCAGCCAGGAGCCATACACCTGGATGTTGTGCTCCCCCAAGCGTGGCCCGGCGTGGGAGACCCTGCCGGGGGTCTCGCTGAACTTGGGTACTACTCCCACCATCCGGGTCCGCCCTAGCTCGGGGTCGTCAATTTCGAGAATGTCCTCCCTCGCCTGGTAGTGGGGGTCCTCGACGATTTGGGCCATATCGTAGACGGGGCCTACCACGCCGCCGGCAGGTACGATGGTCTCCATCACCGTTTCCAGGGGTCGTGCGCCAATCCATTCCTGAAGCTCTCGGTTGAGTTCCTGGCGGTGGGCCATCCTGGAGGCATTGTCCTTGAAGCGAGGGTCAGCCAGCAACTCTGTCAGCCCCATGGCCTTCACCAGCACTTCCCAGGTGCTCTGGGACGTAGCGGAAAGTCCCAGCCAGTGCCCGTCGCCGGTCTTGTAGAGGTTCCTGGGGGCCGCATCGGGGAAATCGTTGCCCACGCGCTCTCGCACGATATTGAGCAGGTCATAGATGGTCACGTGGGGGATGCACAGGCGGAACAAGGGTTCAAAGAGACTCATATCAATAACTTGCCCCGACTTGCCGCCCAGTGCATCCCGGTGATAGAGGGCCATCATGGCGGACAAGGCGCCGAAAGTTCCCGCCACTTCGTCTGCCATAGGTACGGGGGGCAGGACCGGTGGAGTGTCCGGGAACCCGGTCATCCCAATCATGCCGCTCATACATTCGGCGATGGTCCCGAAGCCGGCGCGGTCTCTGTAAGGCCCCGTCTGTCCGAAGCCGGAGAAGCGCACTACCACCAGACGCGAGTTGACACGGAACAGGTCATCCGGGCCAAGCCCCCATCCTTCAAGGGTGTCCGGCCGGAAGCCCTCCACCATCAAATCGGCCTGGGCTGCCAGTTCTTTCAGTATGTTCTGGCCTTGGGGGAGCCTCAAGTCCAGGGTGACGGACTTCTTGTTTCGTGAGTGGACTTTCCACCAGAGTGACACGCCATCCACGAAGGGTCCCCAGTTGCGGAGGGGGTCTCCACCGGTGGGTCGCTCCACCTTGATTACCTCCGCTCCGAAGTCCGCCATCAAGCTGGTAGCGGTCCCTCCTGCGACTATGGTGGAAAGGTCCAGCACTTTCACGCCGTTCAGCGGCCCTGAATGTTCCATCATGGTATATAACCTCCGGGTGAGCATTACGCGTTAGACGGCCCTTGAGGGGAGGAATCCATTTCAAGGTAAGATTATATCAGAGTACAGGTAGGTACACTCGACGTTCTTGACGACCTTCAGGACCACGGAAACACACGTTGGGAATACCGTGGCGCTGCCAATCTTGACTCGTGTACCAATAGAGATTTATAATTGCACCAACCAATAGTGGCAGGGTGCCCAGGCCTGACAGGAGGACACTATGACGACAGCTTACTACGCTGAGGACGGTACACTAACCATTAGCATTACTGAGAAGGCAGCGAAAATGCTGAGGAACTTCGCCAGAAAAGAGGGGTTGGATGACGAGTTCGGCGTGAAAGTTGGTGTCAAGGGGGGCGGTTGCTCGGGTCTGCTGTATACCCTCAGCATTGAGAAGGAGGCAGGCCTCAACGATAAAGTCATTGACAACAACGGCGTTAAAGTCTTCATAGATAAGAAGAGCTACATCTTCCTGGCAGGCACGGAGCTTGACTTCTCCGACGGTCTGAACGGCAAGGGGTTCGTGTTCCAGAACCCCAATGCCACCAAGACCTGTGGCTGCGGCAACTCCTTCGGCGTCTAATCTTGAAGCGGCTTTAGCGGACCTCAGTACGTCGCCTGTGCCGGAGCAAGGCGACGTAACTAATCTTATCCAGGTAAACCGGAGGGACTCATGGCAGGGCGGCGGACACCCCTCTATAACGCTACGGCCAGGCAAGGCGCTAGTTTCGGTGATTGGGCGGGATGGGAACTGCCCGCCTCTTACGGCGATTTGCTTGCGGAGTATAAGGCCGCTTGTGATGGCGATGCCGACCACGATTCCTCCTATATGGGCAGGGTCAAAGGCACAGGGGAGGATGTTCTGGACCTGCTTCACCGCCTCTCCACCAACGCGGTCGTGTCCTTGGAGGCTGGGCAGGGCGCACCCACTGTCCTAACTACCGACCGGGGACGAATCCTGGACCTTATAACAGTCCTCAATCTCGGCGACCACATTCAGCTCCTCACCGGACCCCAGGCTAGCCAAGATGTGATCGAGTGGATTGATAAGTATACCATTGTGGACGACGTGGAGTTTGAGGATGTCACCTCCAGCACCGCGATGGTCTCTGTGATAGGACCAAAAGGCCCGGACATCCTCGGCAGTCTTGCGGGCATTGAGTTGGGTACTTTCGCACCCCACCAGTCGGCCAGGGTTGCCATCGCCGGAGCGGAGGGCTACATAGTAAGAAGAGACCTGGCCGACCTGACCAGGTGTGAGGTAGTGGTTAAGTCGCATGACTCCGAAATGGTGTGGCAAGAGATTATTGGCGTTGGGGTCACACCTGTAGGCCTGGAAGTATCCGAGGTGCTGCGGGTGGAGAGAGCGTTACCCGGCCACGACGGGGAGCTGGGAGAGTCCTACAACCCTCTGGAAACGGGTCTTTGGGGTTCCATCAGCTTTACAAAGGGGTGCTACATTGGGCAGGAGGTCATTGCTCGGCTGGATACCTACCAGAAGGTGCAGAAGCATCTGGTATCCTTTAGCTTCTCTCCCGATGCCAGAATAGAAGCAGGAATTAAGTTGGCTAAAGAAGGCAGGGAAGTAGGCCAGGTTACGTCGGTGGTGAAAGTGCCTACAACCGGTGAGCTAATTGGGTTGGGCTACGTGAGGAAGGAGGCCGCCGAAGTAGGGACCCAAATCAGTCTCGCCGAGGAAGCGGGTTCCTGGGCGAAGGTGGAAGCCCAAGCCCTGCCTTTCGGCCCGGGCGGGTAAGGGCATACGCCGCCTCGTTCTCTTCTCCTCCACCTCCACCCACGATTCTCCCCCCGCTTCTCCGCTGTCACCTCCGCTTCCACTCATCATGCCCGCGCCTTCTCCGACACCCCCACGAAAGTCGAAGACTCGCCGGGGAGAGCGGGCTATATCAGGTGGATTCCCGCTTTCTGAGGCTTTTGCACAACCTCATACCCCTTGAACGCTTGATATACATTGTCATTCCGAGGAACCCTTCGGCTGCGCTCAGGATAAGCTCAGCGACCAGGAATCTAGGACGTGTTGACACTAATGGCTGGGGCAAGGTGATAACAAGAATTGCCCCTATACTCGTCATTCCGAACCCCGTATCGAGCACTAGGCAGGCTTTGAGCCGGAATCTATATCCCCGGCTTTGGATTCCGGCGTAGGCCGGAATGCCGACCCGCGTGAGGAGGGCAGGTGTGAGAGCGAGAGTAGCAGACTCAGACAAACTCTGAGTTTTACACTCGCCTCACCCGCTGAATCTTCCATAAAAGTGGATAAACGTGAATCCAATTGCAACACCTTGATGTTCCCTGCTGTGCTATTATATTGGACATTGCTTGTGAAATAAGGAGTTGGGAATATGTTACCTGCTCCGGGCGAGGAGCTAAATTTGGGCCGGTGGGTTGTGGACGATGAATTCGTACAGGAGTACCTTGGGGCCGTGGAAGACAGCTCCCCAATTTATCGGGAGGTAGACGCGGTCCCCCCCCTGGCTCTCGCCGCCCGCGCGCTGGGTGCGCTGCTCGAAGAGTTATCCCTGCCCCCGGGGGCTATTCACGGGGCCCAGGAGCTTGATTGCAGGCGGATGGTGCGGCATGGGGAGGAAGTATCCTGCATCGCCAGGCCTTCCCGTCCCATGCGTCGGGGTGATTGGCAGTTCGTGACATTCGATTTCACACTCTACGGGGCCAACGATGAGCCTGTGGTTAGCGGCAAGAGTACCGTTTTAATTCCGGGGTGAGGGATGAGTGCGAGATGAGTGTTCGAAGCGATTCGATGCCCCTGCCTACCCTAGAGAAGGCCATAACCCAAAATGGAATCACCGACTACGCCCATGCCTCGGGTGACCACAACCCCCTGCACCTGGACCCCGAATTCGCATCCTCAACCCGGTTTGGGGGAATCATCGCTCACGGTATGCTCACGCTTGCCTATATCTCCGAGATGATGACCCTCGCCTTTGGCCGAAGCTGGCTGGAGGGTGGAAGACTGAAAGTACGGTTCAAGGGTGCTGCTTATCCTGGAGACACAGTACGGACCTGGGGAAGGGTAGTCAAGGATGAATCAGACTCCGGTTCGCGTCTCATAGAGTGCGCCATAGGCCTGAGCAATAGCCGTGGAGAGGAGCTAATCACCGGAGTGGCTACTATTACTCAATCCGCCTACGGCGGATGATTGTCACATACATCCATGTGGATACCTGGATTCATTGAAAAGGTCTCTATGTGTCTCCGTGGATAATCAACTGTGTGGAAAGGGGAAGAGACACGTGAGTACAGGAGCAGGGGACTCCCCCAAAGCTCCCATCCGCATAGCGATTGACGCGATGGGCGGGGACTACGCCCCACGTGAGATAGTCAGTGGAGCACTGAAAGCTGCACACTTGAATCCCGTAGAGCTGGTTCTTGTGGGAGACCAAGAAGCTGTGGAGAGAGAGCTGCGGCAATACGGTGAGGGTAACTTGCCAATCAGTATAGTGCCGTCGGATGGGAAAATCATTGAGGACGAACATCCCGTTCGGGCCATCCGGAATAAGCCCCGGGCTTCCGTGGTAGTTGCGACCCATTTGCTGAAAGACGGCGACGTTGATGCCCTGGTTTCAATGGGGTCCACAGGTGCCACCATGGCCAGCGCATCCTTGATACTGGGTACGTTGGAAAGCCTTGAGCGTCCTTGTCTTGGTGGTCCCTTCCTGGGGCTGGCACCAAGCACGGTAGTAGTAGACATGGGCAGCAGCGTTGACTGTCGCCCCTCCCTGCTCCTCGACTTCGCCGCTATGGGATGCGTCTTCGCCCATCGTTTCCTGAATATA
>JAGWBG010000121.1 GCA_021296015.1 Dehalococcoidia bacterium
CCGACCCGTGTTCAACCGGTCGTAGAGGGCGATGAGAGTAGCGATAAAAGCACGGTTGGATGCGGTATGGTAGGCTTGAGACCCCCAGAGCCGGTTGGGGGGGGTATGGGGCCACCCCGTGACGTACATATAACCGCCCATTGCGAACCCTACCAGGTCCGACGCCTTATAGTCTTTATAAGGCCCCGTCTGACCGAATGGCGTGATAGAAACGTATATAAGCCCCTGATTCTGAGCGCTCAGGTCACAATAGCCAAGTCCGAGAGAGTCAAGGATGCGGGGTTGGCAGGTCTCCAGGAGCACGTCAGCCTTTTTAGCCAGTCTGCGAAGAAGGTCGGAGCCTTGAGTCGTAGCAAAGTTCAGGGAAATGCTGCGCTTGTTAAAGTTGAACTGGTGCCAGTAGAGGCTCCGATCAGGACCAGGCTCGTCGTGGACAAAGGGGCCTATGTCTCGCATGGGATCTCCGCCCACAGGCTCTACTTTGATCACGTCGGCTCCCATGTCGGCCATGAGCTTCCCACAGTACACTCCCAGCGGACCTGACAAATCTAATACCCGGTAACCGCTAAGGGGTTGCTGCCCCCCGTGGGACTGGCTTTGGAGCAAGGATTAGCCTCCTGGACCTTCGGGCTGAAGCCCTACACATCGCGCTTCCCATGCCCGGATTACTGACCACTTAGTAACATATCCTCGGCTTCAATGCGGCGAGTATAGCACCGCCCTTATACGTCGTCAACAACGCTCCTCGGCCTGGGAGCATCCTTAAGTTGTCATTCTGAGGAGAGCCCCGCCACCGATGATTTTTGCATAAACCTCCGCCATTCCGGTTTTCGCCGCAATCCCGGGTTGGAGTAGAGATAGATTCCTGACCCGTACCTGTCTGCCGACAGGTAGGTCCAGTATGGGGCGGCCGCTACGCAGGAATGACGGAGAAGGAGTGTACTTTGCGGGCGTCCAGGTTGCCATTCCCTATCGGGAGAATATTAGTGTCACCATACCCTAGATTCTTCATCCGCCTACGGTGGATTCAGAATGACAAGTCACTCATACAGCGGCGGGCCGCAGTCTGGGAAATTAAAAGTCCCTGTCAACATCGCGATGGAGAAGAAAATAGGGATATTCCGAGGGGAATGACCGTTGTGTCTTCCATTTCCTGAGATTTAAGATAAGATAGCATCAATGGTAGTACATCGGGAGGTGAGACTTGCCGGATAGTCAGATAGGGGTCCTGATTGACTACGAGAACGTCGGCCTGGGTTCTATCCGTTCCTTATTCGATCAACTATCGGATATGGGACGAATCATCATCAAGCGCGCATACGCCGATTGGTCCAAGGCATCCTCACAAAGTACCCAAATGCTTGAGTTTGGCATAGAAGCGAAGCACTATTTTCATGCCACGAACTCCGGTAAAAATGCCAGCGATATATGCCTTGCGATAGATGCCATAGACCTACTTCACCGGTCTCCGGTTGATACCTTTGTCATCGTATCCTCGGACACCGACTTCGTGCCGTTGGTGAGCGCCCTGAGGGCCGCGGGCAAGGCCGTTATCGGAGCGGGCCACCGGGCGGTAGTATCTCCGGCTCTGGTGCGCTCATGCGACAGGTACGTCTATCTGGACTCGGACAAGCCTACGGCCCAGACCCATTCCACCCTGAAGAAGCAGGCTGAATCCCTGCTGGTGCGCGCCGTGGAGGCGTCCACAGACGAACTGGGGCAGGTTGTAGCGGCCAAGCTGCATAATACCATGCTGCGAATGGACCCCAGCTTCAACTTCAAGGCCCTGGGACACAGGACGTTCACCCACTTCCTGCACTCTACACCCCAGGTAACCTCGCTCCGCCCCACAGGAAGAAGAAGCGGTGACGTGTTGGTTGAGCTTACCGGGGGCCAGACTCACAGGGACGAAAGACCCAGTGAGGGCAGCGTACCTCCGACCGGCGAGTCGTGGGACGCACGGGTGGACGCTGCCTGGTCCAGCATAAGTGACGATCCCATCTCCGGCTCCAAGGCCGCTGCCGAGGCGGCAAAGGCCCTGGGGGCTCAAAATATCAGGTCTTCTCGTTACAAAACCCTGCAAGGTATCCTTGATGCCAGCGAGCTTCTACGTGGGCGGTGGTCCAGAAAGGGTAACACTATCCTGCAACGCACTACCCCCGCACGGACCCCAGGTAGGTGGGACAGTCCCCGGGCACCCGGCACAGAATAGGGACCATATCTCAGGGGGTGTCTAAAAAGTCTCTTCCCACTAAATGGGTCGCAGATACGCCGTGGCGTGAGGAAGTCAGGGTGATATGGCTGCCGTGTCACATGCTTAGAACAGGCGGGTTTGGCGGGAGTGAGAGGGAGTCGAACCCACCTACCCCGTGCTAACGAGGCACAACGGATATGAAGTCCGCAACAGCCACCGGGCCCCATTCACTCCCAATCCCCAGAACGATGCAGCCATCGTAGTGGCACCGGCTATACACTCGGTGATGGCGGCTGCTAGCCCAACGCTGAGTCTATCTGCTTCTTCAGCGCTCCCTTTGGTACAGCGCCCACTATCTGGCCTACGGGCTGGCCTTCCTTGAAAATAAGGAGCGTGGGTATGCTCCTCACACCGTAGGTAACGGCGGTGCCGGGGCTGGAGTCCACATCAAGCTTGGCAAAGCCCAGCTTGCCATCGTACTCCTCGGACAACTCCTCGACTATTGGTGCAATCATCTTGCATGGCATACACCAGTCGGCCCAGAAGTCTACCAGCACTGGCATGTCGGATTGCAGGACCTTCTCATCGAAATCGGCATCGGTAACAGCAAAGGGATGTGCCATAATGCTCCTTATTATTCCTTATTATTAAGTAAGACTACCCATCCACTAATATTAGACTGTTGGGTTACTTGGGAGATTCACCCAGACCTGTCGGACTGCTACAGTGTATACCCGACCGGTGATTTGGTCAAGCCAATCCCGACTTCTCTTGGCTTCCAGGTAGGGTTGGGTTATAGTGTGTACGAGGAGTCAGCACATGATCCAGCAAGCCATTCCGGGAGAGCGTCTATCCCTGTCCCTGGTCAGCTGGGGCAAGACCGGCGAAGCACTCGCTTTTCACGAAGGCCAGGAGGTCAGGGTCTCCGGCGGTATACCGGGAGAAGAAGTGACGGCGGAGGTGATAAAATACCGCCGAGAGTACATAGCGGCCCAAGTGGTCGAAGTCCTGACACCGTCTCCCTACAGGGTCGAACCCCCCTGCCCCTATTTCGGGCCATGTACCGGCTGCCAGTGGCAGCATATAGAATATCAGCAGCAGCTTCACATCAAGAGACAGATGGTAGTGGAGGCTCTTGACAGTGTCAACGGATTTACGGATACGCTGGTACTATCCACGCTGCCATCGCCGGAACAGTACGGTTACCGTAACCACGCCCGCTTTACTGTAGGTCGGAGAAAGGGCGAGTTGGGCTTCGTGAACCGCGAAAGCCGTAGATTCATTGTCGTACAAGAATGTCTGCTGATGCACCCCTGGATTAACGAAGCGCTGGGACAGCTTCAGGGCAAGTGTGCGGAGACGTCTCAACTGTCCATACGATATGGCGTCAACACCAATGATTTCCTCATCCAACCGGCCATGAAAAGCCCGGAAGTGCCCCTACAATCAGGGCGGAAATACTATGCCGAGTCCCTGAGCGGGCAGGTGTACCGCATAGCCGCCTCCTCTTTTTTCCAGGTCAACACTCAGCAGGCGGAGCGGATGATGGAATTGGTAAGGGATGAGCTGCATATCCCCAGAAACGAGGATACATCTCACGCGCCATCCCTCCTGGTGGACGCATACGCAGGTGTCGGCACTTTCGCCATCATGCTGGCCCCTTACGCCGATAAGGTACTGGCCATCGAAGAGTCCAAGTCAGCCGTCGGAGACGCCCAAATAAACGCCCAGGACATAGAAGGAGTGGAGTTCCTTCTGGGAAAGACGGAGGAGGTACTGGCACGGATAGAGGAAAGGCCCCAGGGGGTAATACTGGACCCGCCCAGGGCCGGCTGCCACCGGGATACCCTGGATGCCCTGGCACAACTCGCACCGAGCAGGGTGGTGTACGTGTCCTGCGACCTCGACACCCTGGCCCGAGACCTGGAAATACTATGTGGTGGGCCTTTCCGACTGGAGCGAGTCCAACCCGTGGACATGTTTCCTCAAACCCATCACGTGGAGTGTATAGCTTCTCTAAGCTGGGATGGTAGTGTCTTATGACCGATGCAGCCCAACAAACTGGTCAAAAGCCCCTTAAACGTGAGTTGGTACTGGCATCTACGTCGCCGCGAAGACGCGAGTTGTTGTCTTGCCTGGGCATTGATTTCCGGGTGGTCCCACCCTCAACATTGGAGACAATGTTGCCTGACGAGACTCCTCGAGAGATGGTCGAGCGTCTGGCGTTATCAAAAGCCATGAGCGTGGCCCAGTCTTTGTCCGGCGGACTGGTGATTGGTGCTGACAGCGTAGTTGTACTGGACGGCCGGGTGCTGGGCAAACCAGTCAACAGTGCTCAAGCAAGAGAGATGCTGAGGAGCCTTCGAAGCAGAGAGCACCGAGTGATGACCGGATTGGCCCTCGTGGATACAGCCAACCAGGATACACGCGTGGCCAGCGAGAGCAGCCTGGTGACTATGCGGGACTACTCCGACAACCAGCTAGAGGCTTATGTCGCCTCAGGAGAGCCTATGGACAAAGCCGGGGCCTATGCAGTGCAGGACAGAGTTTTCAGGCCCGCCGAACAGCTTGAAGGATGCTATACTAACGTTATGGGGCTGCCCTTGTGCTCCCTTGTAAACATGATTCGAGATGCAGGTCTGGAGGTCAGGTCGGGGCAATACAAACAGGTCACCAGGGAATGCACCCAATGCCCCCTCAAGGACGTCTACTGAGCTTATGTTATGTAAAAAGGAAGAGCCGTCTTGAACATTTTTGGCATCGGTATGCTGGAAATTCTCATAATCCTGATAGTGGCATTGATTATTCTAGGCCCTGCCAAGACCGTACACATGGCCAAGAATGCGGGCCGGATGATGGGAGAGGTCCGGCGAGCGTTTACCGATCTGTCCAGAGCAGTCGAGGAGGAGGAAAGGGAGATAAATCGCGAGGTCGGCAGGAACGAGGGGCCGAACCGCGCCGGAGAAACGCCTCCTGAGGAGCATCGGTAAAGGTGCGCGAGCTTTCCATCAGGCACCACCTTGAGGAGTTGCGCCGGAGACTCACCATTTCGGCTCTTGCAGCTCTTGCAACCACAGTAGTGGCCTTCGTCTTTCACAGGCAGATACTAAACCTGCTCATCCGCCCTTCAGACCTGGAGGCTGCGACCGGTGGCGAAGCCGGCCTGGTATTCGTAGAAGTAACTGAGATGCTGGCCGTGACTCTGAAAGTCTCCCTGGTGTCCGGTCTGGTCATGGCCTTCCCGATTATCCTCTTACAGGTCATTATGTTCG
>JAGWBG010000122.1 GCA_021296015.1 Dehalococcoidia bacterium
CGGCGTCAAAGGTGTACCAAGTGCCACTGATTCTGGTAGAGTATGGCATGGGCGATCTGCTGGTAAACTCCCTGGGCCTTACCAGTAACGGCAAAGATATTGTCGAGTGGGCCTCTATGGTGCAACGCATGAACGAGTCTAAGGAGAAAGTGCCAATTGCGGTGGTTGGCAAGTACGTGGAGTTGCCCGACTCTTACATATCGGTCACCGAGGCCCTCGACCACGCCGGGCTATATAGTGACAGGGACATAGAGATACAGTGGATACACTCTGAAGACATTGAAAGGGAGGGGCCTGACTCCCTCCTCAAGACGGCATGTGGCATTGTGGTTCCCGGGGGATTCGGTCCTCGCGGAGTAAACGGGATGATTAAGACAGCCCACTACGCCCGAAAGAACAAAATCCCCTATTTTGGTCTATGCCTTGGGCTTCAGGTTATGGTGGTAGAGTAAGCTAGGCACGTTCTGGGCCTGGAATCCGCCAACTCATCGGAATTTGACCCGGACACACCAGACCCAGTAATAGACATAATGCCTGAGCAGAGGTCCATTACCGATAAGGGAGGCACCATGCGCCTGGGTACTTATCCGTGCGACCTACTGAAAGGCAGTTTGGCTCATCGGGCTTACGGACAGACCAGCATACTTGAACGGCATAGACATCGGTTTGAGGTCAATAACGCATACCGGGAGGCCCTGGAGAGCAAGGGCCTCATGGCAACCGGGGTATCGCCCAATGGCGAGCTGGTGGAGATTATGGAGACGGTGGAGCATCCTTTCATGCTGGGAGTGCAGTTCCATCCTGAGCTCCGTTCAAGGCCCAACCGTCCCCACCCACTTTTCCAGGGGTTCATAGCTGCTGCAAAGGCAACGCTTAGGGAAGGAGCCCAGCCGGCCCTCCCCCTGTAGTGCAAGCAAGCGGTTGGTCATGGCATATCATTATCCCAGCCTTCAGCCACCTCTACATATTATATGAAGGAAAGTGAGGAGCCGTAGCAATGGAGCTTTTCCTGGACACCGCCAATATGGATGAGATTCGCCAGGGCGCACGCCTTGGCGTGGTGAGGGGCGTCACGACCAACCCTTCTCTGGCAGCCAAGGAAGGGATTGGGAAATTCGAGGCCTACAAGTCGGCGGTGCAGGAAATAGCCGAGATGATAGACGGCCCAATATCCGTGGAGGTAATCAGCTCCGACGTGGAAGGGATGATTACCGAGGGCAGGGATATAGTCAACTGGATACCCAATCCCTGGGTCAAGCTTCCCAGCACCATCGCCGGCATCGAGGCGATGGCGGTCCTCACAAAGGACAATATAAAGGTGAACCAGACCCTATGTTTCTCCGTGAACCAGGCCCTGTTGGGAGCGCAGGCGGGGGCTACGGTGGTAAGCCCCTTCGTCGGGCGGCTGGACGACGTGGGTCACGACGGTATGCAGTTGGTGGAGGACATAGCGTCCATTTTCCAGCGCTACAACGTCAAGACCAAGGTAATGGCTGCCAGCATACGCAATTCCCTGCACTGTGTCGCTGCCGCCAAGGCGGGCGCGGACATCTCAACCGTGCCCTTTTCAGTGCTCATGCAGATGATAAAGCATCCCCTCACCGACGCGGGCCAGACTCGCTTTTTGCAAGACTGGCAGCAGGCCTCGTCGTGACGTGAACTCTCGGAGATAAGAAGCCCTTTCATTCGGATTCCCCTTTGCCCCATCTATACACTGAACTGATACGTGGACAAATGGCTGGACTCCATCGCCACTCCGGTAAAGGCCGGAGTCGCGGGAGTCCAATATGAGGCGTGGAGGCAGAAAGACGGGGAATGGGCAGGATTGGAAACCTATTCACGTCTCAGTATCTAAAATCTACCCGTCTTGAGGTGATACTCGTGACTACTGAACATGCAATAAATATTGCGGAGTTGGAGCGAAAGTCCAAGGATGAGCTACTCGTCGTTGCCCATGACATCGGCCTCGACGACGGCCCTCCCCTGGCAAATCTGCGCAGGGAGGACGTTCTGCACCGCATATTCCAGATGTATTCCGACCAGCAGGGCCTTGTGGCCAGCGGCGTCCTGGAAATCATGCCCGAGGGGTATGGATTCCTCCGGCAGAACGGCCTGCGCCCTGCGACCGGGGACGTATACGTGTCCCAGTCCCAGATAAGGCGTTTCGCCCTCAGGACCGGCGACACCATAGCAGGGCAGGTGAGGCCGCCAAAGGACGGCGAAAGGTACTTCGGTCTGGTCAGGGTCGAGAAGGTGAACGGCCTGGACCCCGAAGGGGCTCGTTCCAGGCCTCCCTTCGAGTACCTCACACCCGTGTTCCCCGACGAGCAGATAAAGCTGGAGACCGACCCCGGCAACCTCAGCACGCGAATGATAGACCTTTTCTCCCCCATCGGCCTGGGCCAGCGGGGCCTCATTGTTGCGCCGCCCAAAGCCGGAAAGACCACCGTATTGAAGCACGTGGCTAACGGCGTCACGACCAACTGCCCCAAGGTGGATCTCATGGTGGTCCTCATTGGCGAGCGCCCGGAAGAGGTCACCGATATGCAGCGCTCAATCCGGGGGGAGGTCTTTGCCTCGACCTTCGATGAGTCGGTGGAAGACCAGTGCCGGGTTGGAGAGCTTGCCCTGGAGCGGGCCAAACGCCTGGTGGAGTCCCAGAGGGATGTGGTCATCCTTCTTGACAGCATCACCCGTTTCACAAGGGCCTACAACCTGGCCGCGCCCGCCAGCGGCCGCACCCTGTCTGGCGGCATAGACCCGGTCGCTCTGTACCCTCCCAAGCGGTTCTTTGGCGCCGCTCGAAACGTGGAGCACGGCGGAAGTCTCACCATCATCGCCAACTGCCTGGTGGATACCGGCAGCCGCATGGACGAGGTTATCTATGAGGAGTTCAAGGGCACCGGCAACATGGAGCTGCACCTGGACCGCAGGCTTGCCGAGCGCCGTTTCTTCCCCGCCATAGACATTCAGCGCAGCGGCACCCGACGGGAGGAACTTTTCTTCGACGAGACCACCACGAAACAGGTCCTCCTTCTCCGGCGCATGGTCGCTCTCCTCTCCAACGATTCCGTGAACAGCAACGACGCCACCGAGCGCGTCCTGGAGAGGCTTGCCAAGACGCGTAGCAACCAGGAGTTCCTGACGAATCTCTCCAAAGACGCCTAGCTGCTGCCGGGCCGACTCCTGCCCGCCTCATTCCCCCCTGGATTCCGGCTCAATGCCAGCCCCGTACTCGATACGGGGCCGGAATGACATCAAGCGCCCTTCTCTCGTCATTCCGAAGAGCGGAGCGACGAGGAATCTAAAATAGGTTGCTGTTCGGGCCGTTCTTTTGCAGGAGGTCTTTAGATTCCTCGCTGCGCTCGGAATGACGCGAACCCGAAATGTAAACTGGGGTCAAGCTAAGGACGATGGACAAGGGACTAATGTGCATCAAGCGTCTTGCGGTGGAGGATTGAGTGGGGGGTATCGCCCCCTCACCCTAACCCTTCCTGCCCGCCGAGGCGGGTCCCGCAAGGGGAGAGGGAATTATGCCTCCGTCATTCCGGCTCGGGGCCAGCGCCGTACTTGATACGGGGGCCGGAATGGCGTGTGAGGGGCGGAAAGCAGGCTTGTTGAGCGACTGGCCCACAATTCATTGACCTAAACTCCCATTACTACTTGACAAGCCTGGTAATTACCTGTATATTCCCGACTAGCTTGTATTGGGGGAACGTGCAAGTTTGGGCGGTGACACGCGCGTGGCTATAACGGTACTCATACACTCCCTGAAGCCTGCCACCAACCGAGAAAATCCCTGGGCGTTACGGCATGGCCCACTTTTTGAAGAAGAAAAGCCATGTCCAACGACTTGACAACGAAAACCTGATGGTGTTACTAATTATCTGGCAATCAATTACTTAGGAGATGGTTCTCTATGCACTATTCATCCTACGGAACTTTCCGCTTAGACCCCTCCGTGGTCCCCAGGGCTCGCCAGCCCTCGGTCACGTTCAAGGCGAGCAGGCATTCCCACTCAGAAAGCACACTCCAAAAGGGGGTAGACAATGAAAAGGCATAAGACCTGGTTTTCCTTGGGGCTGGTTGCCCTCTCTGCGCTTGCGCTGGCACTGATACTGACCGTACTGCCGGCAGGCGCGGCGCACGACGACGACGATATGGTGGGCATGGTGACGACTAGCCCCACGGTGGTCTCGCCCAACAGCGAGATGGGTACTGGAGATGGTGCCGTCGGCATGGTTCCCATCGGGGCCCGTACCATCACAGTCACCGTTGAAGACCCCAACCTGAACTCCATCCAATTCGTGGGTACGGGGCCTGACGGCGAAGACTCCGATATGGGTGGAGCCGATGGTGAGACGCTAAACGCACCTGCTATGTACACGTTTGCGATTGCCTTGGCTAATGCCATCGCCGACCGGAACCATGACGGTGAAGTAGACGCTGAGGACATAGAAGTTGTGTCCCCTAGCTCTGTATCGGTGAGTCGCATTCTCAACCAGGAGAATGGGATAGTCGAATTCACCAGCTCCAGCGCTTCCGGCGGAACCTTCAACGTCCGGTACGCCACCTCGGCGAGGGAGGACACCGAGTACACGGCGAGCGACGGCACATTAGAAGAGCTGGTGACGGTCCAGGGCGATGGAGACCCCATGGACCTGCGGCTGATGGAGACTAGCTCCAGCAGCGGGATATTCGAGGCCACGGTCGTGGTGGTCAACGACCTCAACGACACCGTGATGGACAGCACAGGCGCCAACCTCGACCCTGCCGATACCGACAGGCCGACGTTGGCGGTGAGCGACGGAAGCTCAATCATCGTGAGATACAGTGACAAGACGCCGACCCGGACGATTACGGCACGAATTGACGTGGAAGACGACTCGCCCAACTTCACCAACGTGATGCCCGCAAATAACACGGAGACCAACAACCTGGATACGGTCCTTACCGCCGAGGTATCCGACAACATTGCGGGAGTGAACCCGGCCAAGTCGGGCACGGACCAGTCGGTCGTGGTTTCCTATACCGTTGATGGTGGCTCTGAAGTAACAGCCGACCCAGACGACGTCACCGTGGAAGAGACCTCCGACGGGTCCGGCGTGTACGTAGTCTCCTTCAACATCAACAATATCCAAGTGATAGAGGATGAAAAGGAGGACGAGACAGGCAGCCTGGACGTGACAATAGGGTGGCAGATTAGCGTAAAGGACAATGCAGGCAACGAGGGTATGACCGATGCGGACCCAGATACCGATGGAAACCAAATGGGGATGCTGCAAGTAAAGACCACCCTACCCAGTCTGCAGAACGCCTACACGGGCGACAACTGGGATGGCTCTAGCATCGCAGGCTCCCGCTCAGGCCTCGACGGCTCAGACAGTCGCACCAGCATCAGGTTGGTGTTCGACCGGGGCATGATGGCAGCAAGCCTGGAGACCAGTGACTTCCAGGTAGATGGCGCCGAGCCCACAGGCGTGAACCTCTTCTCTGACGCGTCCAGCAGCGTGTTCCTGACTGTCCCAGAGCTGGCCCCAGACGCGACGCCAGAGATTAAAATCGTGGGAGATGTCCAGGACGCCGGCGGCAACTCGATAGACACCTCCGAGGCTTCGGGGTCCGTCATAGATGCTGCCACAGACGGCATAGCGCCCAAGCTGATGATTACCGTCGAGGACGACTACACCACAGGCTCCATCCAGTTGATGGTGATGTCCGACGAGCCAATCAGGGGCAGCCAGCCGCAACTGACATTCACGAGGTGCTCCGGCGCAGGCGACACCACCGATAATTGCACGGAAAGTGTCAGCCCCGGGGTTTCCCCCAGGGTCGTCGAGAGCCGGAAAGAGTGGACCTTCAGCGTGACCGGTCTTGGAGAAGGGCTACACACCGTGATGGGTCAGGTACGGGACAGCGTAGGCAACATGGGAACGGCTGGTGGCACAGACTCAACGGCCGCCGGAGCCGTCAACTTCGAGATAGACAAGACTCTGCCCGGTGACCCGGCGACGGCCCCGGCCGAAGGTGCGACGGCGTCCGATACTGAACCCTTCTTCATTACAATTGACTGGACGAACGAGGGTACGGAGTACACCGGAGACAGCCACGAGACCGTCACCCTCACCAAGGCCGTGCTGGACGCAGGCACGGACAACGAGCGGGACGTGATGGCCTACTCCAGCTCAAGCGACAGCCGGAAGTTCACCATAGCCATCTCCGAAATCGGAGTGGGCATGCACACCCTGACCTACAACGGCATGGACGAGGGAGGCAACGACCTCGACAACGACGCCGTGCTGGAGTTCGAGGTGGTGAAGCCACCAGCCCTCATGCTGGGCCTGACTGTGGGCAATAACCTGGTGTCCCTGCCCCGCGACCCTGCAGACACCAGTGTTCAGGCCGTGTTCGGCGACGTGGAAGAAGTGACTCTGATATTCACACAACCACGTCCCGGCGAGAGCGACCTACCCTGGATGTTCGCCGTGCGAGACCCTGCGACGGGCCAGTTTGCAGGAGACCTGACGACCATAGATGCCAGGCACGCCTACGTGGTCAAGTCGTCCGGGTCAACCACAGTGGCAATAGACATACCACAGCTTGACGCCCAGCAAGTACCGCCCTCAATAAGCGTACCTGCAGGCAAGTGGACCCTGGTGCCTGTGGTCAGCCTTGCGGCCATAGGGGAAGGCGATGATGAGATAGCGGCGGGAGCAGAGTTCTGCGCAGGCTCCTACTTCGGGACTGACCTGTCCAACGCCTACACCTTCGAGACCGGACAGTGGAGGTCAGTAATGGCAGATGGCGTGGTCAAGATAGGCAGCGGCTACTGGGTCCTGCTGTCCGAGGACGGCATCATAACCCCGGCCATCATGAGGGATTGCCCCAGCAGTTCCTAGCCTGAGAGCCGCCAAAACAAACGTAAACGGTAAAAGTGGCCCCACCAGCCAGGTGGGGCCACACCCATTTAGCGCCCCCGTCACGCTACCAGCCAATCTGGGGAAGCGATACGGGGGCCGGAATGACGGACCTGTATAATTCAATAACCACCATGAAACTCTCATGCGTTTACATACTCGCCAACAAACCTAATGGCACCCTGTACATCGGCGTCACATCCAACTTGGTGCAGCGGGTGAGGCAACACAGGAATGACGTTGCAGAGGGATTCACGAAGCGATACGGCATGCACCGCCTGATCTGGCATGAGGTACATGAGACTATGGATGCAGCGCTCACCAGAGAGAAGGCGCTGACATGGTGGAAGCGTGCCTGTAAGATAAGGCCGATTGAGGAGAGTAATCCGACATGGACGGACTTATACGATGAGGTACGCGGGCAACAGGGGCCTGAAAGGTCCGCCCAGTATTTGATACGGAGGGCGGAATGACGGGTGTTGGGGCACACCCCTCGGACGCACATAGGGGCGGGTTTGAAACCCGCCCCTGCAACATGACTGACACGAAACGATACGCGGCACGCGACGCCTCTGGCGGCGTCCCCGACACTACATCTATCACATCCTGCCGTGGACGCTCATTATCAACTCGCTCATGTAGGAAGACAGGAACCTCACTCCGCCAATTGCGCTGGCGTACTCCATTCGTGTAGGCCCAATCACGCTGATGGTCCCTGATGCCTCCCTGGGAATACCGTACTGGCTCATAATTACGCTGAAGGGCTTTAGCTCCTGCTTGGGGTTCTCATCGCCGATGAACACACCCATCCTTCCCTCGCCGGGGGCCTCAGACAGGATGCTTCGGAGCAGCACCCGTTCTTCCAGGATTTCCACTATCTCCTTGGCCCTTCCCGTCTCGGCAAACTCAGGCTGGTTGAGAAGCAAACGCAGCCCGTCCACGTAATGCTCCAGCGCAGACTCGGCCTCCATGCCCTCCAGGGCAGCGATGGTCCCTTCTCGCACCACCTCCTCCAGTGGCGTGAGTTCAAGCTGCTTCACCCTGGCCTGGGAATAAGTGAGTCCCTCCAGGGCGTCGTTGAGCTTGTTGGCCGCCTCGGTATGCTCGCTCTGGGTAGTGGGTTCATCCATCGGCAGCAGGTGTTGCCTGAGCCTGGCCCCCTGCAGAACAATTACGAGCAGGGCCAGGAACTCTTGTATGTAGACCAGTTGGATATGCTTCAGCCTGGAGGAGTTGGCACGGGGAAAGGTCACAATCACCATGTTATCTGCCATGCGGGAAAGGACTGTAGCGGCCAGCTGCACCCATGCTTCCGGGTCCCTCTGCGCCTGGCCGAACCGGTGGCGTATGTCTCGCTGCATTCCCCTGGGCAGTTCCAGAGGGTCCTCCAGGGACTCAACGTAAAACCTGTAGCCCTTGTCGGAAGGCACCCCCCCGGCAGAGATGTGGGGGCGGGTGATGTACCCTTCCTCCTCAAGCTCCGCCATCTCGTTTCGTATGGTGGCCGAGCTCACCTTCGTGGGCGAACGGCGAGCTATATCATCTGAAGACACCGGCGCAACGGAGCTTATGTACTCGTTTACCAGGATTCTAAGCGTTGTAGCCGCTCTTAGCTTTAGCATCTTGCCACCAGCCTAGTATTTTTCACTTGTGAAGGGGTGTCGTATACAGGCTCCAACAGGGCTTTTAGAGAATTTATCCCGAAGCCGCGTCCATGTCAAGCGTTGACTTCGTATCTACATAATATTATACTCGCCCGGTGCCTCATCTCATAGTCAAAATCAGAAATGAATTCGAGGTAAACTTGTGGAAATAATCTGGCTGGGACATTCCTGCTTCCGGCTCCGTACCAACGACCTGGTGGTTGTCACCGACCCCTTCCCCGACTCCATCGGCCTCCAGATGGGCAGCGTCAGGGGTCTCGCGGTCACCGTAAGCCACCAGCACGATAACCATAGCCACTGGCAGGGAGTGGAAGGGAATCCTCGGGTCTTGAGCGGCCCCGGTGAGTACGAACTATCGGGAATCTACGTCACCGGCGTTATGACGCCCCGGAGCGCCAACGACCCCGAAGACAAGAGAAACACCGCTTACCTCATCGAGATGGAGAACCTCAGATTATGCCATCTGGGGGACGTAAGCAGATCCCTGTCCGCCAGGCAAGTCGAAGAGCTTGCGCCGGTGGACATACTCTTTGTGCCCTCAGGGGGCGTCTGCACAGTCGAGGTGCCCCAGGCAATCGAGCTAATACAAAGCCTTGAGCCAAAGATGGTCATACCCATGCACTACGGCCTACCCGACCTGACGGTGGGACTGGGTGGCCTTGACGTCCTGCTCAGAGAGATGGGGCTGCGTGATGCGCAGCCCCGGCGTCCGGCTTACCCCAAGAGATGCAGGTTGTGTTCCTGGAACCCCAGGGGGCACGGGCGCAGCGTTAGCTAGAAGGCTCCACGTCGGCGGACCAGGTACAACGCCGCACCGCCAACCAGAAGGGCGGCTATCCCTGCAAAGACCGCAACACGGGACAAGGTCTGCACCGACGGGTCCCCCGGCACAGGAGGAATTACCACCTGTGTAGGGGCCGGAGTGTTGGTAGGTGGCGCGGCAGGAGGAGGCGTCGGTATCGGATCGCTGAAAGTCAGATTGAGTGTACGTTGAATGTTATTGTCAGGAACGAATGTGTCCGTCTCCGCGGCCATGATTCTCTGGCCAGATTCCGGCTCCACTATCCAGAAAGTAACTTCTTGCCTGAGAAGCGCCTCGGGCGGTCTTGCGGCTAACCCAAAATACCTGCCACCCTGCAGAGTCATCACAGGATCGCTCGCCCAGCTATCACATCCCCCAACACAGACTATCAGCGAAATGTTCGTGGGGACCGGATTGTCCTGAACGGTCACATCGCCACCGTATATTATGGGGAATTGGGGTATCCCTTGCTGGGGTGCCGCTCCCAGGATGACCAGACCTATCATGAGGGATGATACGATTGCGACCAACGCGGTTAACCTACGACGCATCTCAAAAAACCTCCTTGCCACGTGACTGTTAGTGAATTCTAAATGTGCCACGGTATTATACGCCAAATGCTCACGGGTCTTAAAGAGGATTGACACTCAAACTCACGTGACTTTTGACCGATGTAGATATAGAGGGCCATGAGGATGGAACCCGGGGCGACCGTATTCTACTGGCAAAGTCTATGCGGACGCCGGGATGAGGTAGGAGCAATCGCGAGGTTTGCCCTTGTCAGCTTCGAGAATTGAAGGACTCCATAGCCCGGAGCACCTTGAGAGCCTGACTACAGTGGTTTATAATACATTGGAGTGAAAGCTGGGCAGAGGAATTCAATGGCTAAGAGAGATTACTACGAAATTCTGGAAGTCTCCAGAGATGCCTCTGAAGAGAGTATAAGGAAGGCTTTCAGAAAAAAGGCTATGGACTACCACCCGGACAGGAACAAGAACCCCGACGCTGAGGAAAAGTTCAAGGAAGTGAATGAGGCCTACCAGGTGCTCATAGATAACGAGAAGCGGTCTCGGTATGACCGTTTCGGCCCCGCCGGTGTGGATGCAGGTAACGGCGGCGGGTTTTCCAGAGATTTTGAGGGCTTCGACGTATTCGGCGGATTTGGAGATATATTCGACTCCTTTTTCGGCGACTTGAACGGTAGGACTCAGCAGCGCAAAGTCCAGAGGGGTTCTGACATCCAGTATGGCGTGACTATCCCGTTTGAGGAAGCGGTTTTTGGCACCGAGCGAGAGGTGGAAGTTTCTCGAGTGGAGAAGTGTCACGAGTGTCGTGGCTCCGGCAGCAGACCCGGAACGAGTCCGGCCACCTGTACCACCTGCCGGGGAGTAGGTCAGGTGCGCCGGGCCGAACGGAGTCTCTTCGGCCAGTTTACCCAGATAACGGCCTGCCCCACTTGCAGGGGCAACGGCTCAGTTATAACTACGCCATGCGATACCTGCCACGGAGCCGGCACGGAGCGGCAGCAGCACAAGATTGCCGTCAAGATTCCTGCGGGAATAGAAAGCGGGATGCAAATGCGCCTGTCCGGCGAGGGCAACTCAGGGACCAACGGCGGCCCTCCGGGTAACATGTACGTGCGCGTCTCCGTCAGGGAGCACTCGCTCTTCCGCCGTGAGGGGACAGACCTCGTCTATGAAGTACCTCTAAACCTCGTCCAGGTGACCCTGGGTGACGATGTGGAAGTACCTACCCTGAACGGCAACGGCGAGACCATCAAGATTCCTCCCGGGACACAGCCGGGAGCGGTGTTCCGCATCAAGGGGAAGGGTGTGCCCCACCTCAATAATGAGCATCGCCGCGGCGACCTCGTGATTCCCATAAAGCTACAGGTTCCTACAACCCTGGACTCCCACCAACGCAAGCTTCTCGAGGAGTTGTCCAAGACTATGGAAAAGCCCAGCGACTCCAATGACAGGGAGAAGGGGTTGTTCGACAAAATCAAGGGTGCTTTCGGCTAGTTTGCCTAAAGACAAGACCCCCGTGGACATCGAGACTTTCCCCGGCCTCCTTATGCTGACCCAAGTCAGAGTACAGGGCCGGGGCTTTTATACGAGGAAACATGATTTGGCAGGAACTCAGTATCCGGGTGCCCCAAGAGTATGTGGAGCCTATCTACTACCTGTTCAGCAGGTATGGTCACGGCCTCTCAGTGGAACGCGTAGAGGATGACCTGGTGCTCGTGAGGACATACTTGACCAACACTTCAAAGCAACGAATGGCCAGGATTGGAGTGGGCGTAAATCTCGTTAGGGTCATCCAGCCGATGGGTGAGTTGGAGGTAAAGAGGCTGGAGGATGCTGATTGGGAGAGCGCCTGGAAGTCCCATTTCACCCTCCTGAAGATTGGAAACGGGCTGGTGATAAAGCCTTCCTGGATTGACTACCGGGCAGAGCAGGATGAGATCGTAATAGAGTTGGACCCCGGTATGGCCTTTGGGACCGGCTACCATCCTACCACAATGATGTGCCTGGAAGCTCTGGAGGAGCTTGTCCAGCCGGGGATGGACGTGCTGGACCTGGGCACCGGCTCGGGCATACTGGCCATCGCCGCAGCTAGGCTGGGCGCTGCTTCCATTCTGACTCTGGACGTAGACCCGGTCGCCGTCACGGCCGCCAGAAAGAATTTCAGGGCCAGCGGCCTTGGGAAGGTTGTCCAGCTTGCAAGAGGGACCTTGCCCCACCGTTTGGCACCCGATGGACGCTTCGACCTTGCAATGGCCAATATCAGCGCAAAGGTAATTTCCGCCGAGGCCCCCTATCTGTGGGGTTCCCTCAAGCCCGGCGGGTTGCTTATCGCATCCGGGTTTATTCAGGGCCAACAGGATGAAGTCGAAGGAACGCTGACAGACCTGGGGTTCTCCTCCTCCAGGACCTACAACATAGAGGACTGGGTAGCCATGTTGCTTTCTAAAGGAGAGTAATGCACAGGTTCTTTGTGCCACCTGCCTGGATAACCGGGGAAGTCGCCAGGCTGGAAGGCGACGTGGCCCGACAGGTGGTCCGTGTCCTCCGCATGTCTCCCGGGGATGAGATAATTTTGCTGGACAACTCCGGCTCCGAGTACAGAGTATCCCTCACCGGATTGAACAGGGACACGGTAGAAGGGGATGTGCTGTCGGTTGCCAATGGTCATGGTGAGCCTTCGGTACACGTAACCCTTTACCAGGGGATGCTGAAGGGGAAGGGCTTCCAGTGGGTGCTTCAGAAGGGCACCGAGATTGGCGTGACCACCTTTGTACCTCTTATCTGTCGAAGGTCCGTTCCTGAAGAACGGCACGACCGGCACAACGTTCGTTACCCTCGATGGGACAAAATCGTCGCCGAGGCAGCAGAGCAGTCGGGGAGGTGTTTGCTACCCCGGGTAGAGCCGCCAACGTCATTCGAAGACGCCTGTGAGTCCGTAAGAGATTCCTCCTGTGTCTCCCTAATCCCCTGGGAGTTGGAAGAAGCCACAGACCTGCGCTCGGCATTACAGGGTATGCAGCCCCAACGGGTCAACATTTTCATCGGCCCGGAGGGCGGGTTTGAGGAGCGGGAGGTAGAACATGCTCGCTCTTGTGGGATACCCTCCGTGAGCCTGGGCCGGCGAATCCTGCGGTCCGAGACGGCGGCCATCGCAACACTGGCGGCGGTGTTGTATGAGTTAGGGGAGCTTGGAAGATAAGGCCCCCGTCTGTGCGGGGAATTCCTAGCTGATGCCTTCCCACTCGGCCCTTGGGGGCCTTCCCATAAGCTCCGCTACCGCCTGTCTGGGTTCCAGCCCTTCAAATAGCACCTGGTGAGTGGCCCTGGCAATGGGAACCTCCACGCCGAGTCCCTCAGCCATCTTGAGAGCGGCCACTGTCGTGTACACTCCCTCGGCCACGTTCTTCATGGAGGATAGTATATCCTCCAGGGGCTTGCCGTCGGCCAATTGCTGGCCCACAAAATGGTTGCGGCTCAGCAAGCTGGCACAAGTTGCCACAAGGTCTCCCAGGCCCGCCAGACCCGCAAAGGTAATGGGACTGGCACCGGCGGCAACCCCAAGCCGGGTTATCTCAGCCAGGCCTCGGGTTATGAAAGCGGCTTTGCCATTGTCCCCGTACCCCAGACCGTCACATATCCCCGCGCCCAGTGTGATGACGTTCTTCAAAGCCCCGCCCAATTCCACGCCTATGATGTCTTCGTTGGTATACACGCGAAAAGAGGGGGACATCAGGACTTTCTGGGCCTCCATGGCTGCTCCCGGCTGCCGTGACGCCACCACGGTGGAGGCTGGCTTACCCTCGGCTATCTCTAGGGCCAGGTTAGGGCCTGACAGGGCGCAAATCCTTGAGCTGTGCCCAGGAGGAAGCTCCTCCTCCAATACCTGGCTCATCCGTTTCCCGGTTTCCATATCCAGCCCCTTGGAAGCGCTGAGGATGATGGTCCGTCTATCTATGGCTCCCCGGAAGCGCCTCACGTTATCCCGAAAGCTCCCGGAAGGCACGGCGAGTATAGCCATTCCGGCCCCGTACAGGGCCTCTTCCGGGTCGTGGGCAACCCTCAAGGACTCTGGAAACTCCACACCGGGCAGAAAGCGAGAGTTCTGCCTTTGTGACTCAAGCTCTCCCGACTCCTGGGGCGTGCGAGCCAGCATCGTCACCGGGATGTTTTTACGCGCAATGATTATGCCAAGGGTGGTGCCGCAGGTAGTGGTCCCTATTACGGCGACTTTCTCCAACCCGGCTACCCCCCGCCTGTACCAGGACTGGGAGCTTCACCAATCCGGTCAGCACGTTGCCCAAGCTTGCGCTCCGTTCCCCGGATGAGGCGTCGGATGTTGTCCCTGTGCTGCCAGATTATGATGGCACCGCCGATTCCGGTGTAGTAGAGGTACGTCTTGGGGGCGTGGTCTAGCAATGCTATTGACAGGAGGGCAAGAAAGGCGACAAGTACCGATAATACAGAGCCAAGCGAAAGGTATCTGCTCAATAGAGATATCGGTGTGAAGATAGCTAAAG
>JAGWBG010000123.1:0-5437 GCA_021296015.1 Dehalococcoidia bacterium
ATACACTCGGCCAGACCCCAGCTAGAGGTAGATGACACCGCCGCACTTTTCCTCAATCGCTACGGCGGTCGCCTCTCCAGAAGAAGCGTGGAAAAGATAGTGGACAAGTATGCCATGCTGGCTGCCACGCGCCCGGACGTCCACCCCCACACGCTGCGCCATACCTTCGCCACGCACCTAATGGAAGGCGGCGCCGACCTGCGTGTTGTCCAGGAGCTTCTGGGCCATTCCAGTCCGACTACAACCCAGGTCTACACCCACGTAACTCAGAACGAGACCCGGGCCGAGTATATGACTACTCACCCAAGGGCGAGACTGAAGGACCAGGATGACTAGATTTCTGGTAATCAACGGGCCGAACCTGAATTTTCTAGGCAGGCGCAGCCCGGGCGTCTACGGGACTATGACCTTGCAAGAAATAGAGGCCCAAATATCCCGCAAGGCATCGGAAATGGCAGTGGCGGTAGCCTATTTCCAGTCCAACAGCGAGGGTGCAATCATAGACTATATACAGGAGAAATCCGCCGAGGCACAGGGTATAATTATCAATCCGGGGGCTTTTACCCACTACAGCTACGCTCTACGAGACGCCCTGGCAGATTCTCGCCTGCCCGTGGTGGAGGTACACCTGAGCAATATTCATGCCAGGGAAGAATGGCGCAGCCATTCGGTTATTGCCGACGTTGCCAGGGGTCAGATAGCCGGTCTGGGCTGGAGGGGATACATAGCAGCGCTGGAAATTCTAGCAGCGCTGGTCCAAGAGGAGGAGAAAGGCAAATGAATTACCGTGTGGAGAACCTCCGCAAGAAGCTGGAGGAGAGAGAGTTGGACGCTATACTCATCTCAACACCCGAGAACCGGCGATATATATCAGGTTTCACCGGCTCTGCAGGTTATCTGGTTGTGTCCCGAGACGACGCTATCCTGGCAACCGATTTCCGATACACGGAGCAGGCCGCAAACCAATCGCCCGACTTCCAGGTAGTACGGGCGGGCGGCGACTGGTCGTGGCTGCTTGAATGCCTGAAGGAGCACAATACAGGGAAGATGGGCTTTGAGAGCCAGCAGATGACCGTGGCCGCCTACAGGCAAATCAGCGAGTCGTTGCAAGACCTGCCATCCACGGGCAGGCCGACTCTCATGGCCACGTCGGGAGTAGTAGAGGGTCTGAGGACTATAAAGGACCAGGATGAGCTTGCCTTGCTCCAGAAGGCCATTGACACAGCCGATGCCGCCATGGAAGCCGTCACACCAACGATACAGCCCGGCGAGACGGAGCGGGAGTTGGCCTGGCGTCTTGAGAAGGCGATGCGGGAGTTGGGGGCCGATTCCCTCAGCTTCGACACCATCGTGGCCGCCGGCCCCAACGGCGCCATGCCTCACCACATGCCCTCGGACAAAGTTATCCAGTCGGGTGAGCCTATAGTCATAGACATGGGGGCCAAAGTAGGAGGCTATTGCAGCGACCTCAGCCGCACCGTCTGCGCAGGTGAACCCGACGATACCTTTCGTAGAATCTACGACATTGTTTTGGGCTCCCAACTCACGGCCATAGCAACGGTGAAAACAGGCATGAGCGCCGGTGATGCCGACGACCTGGCAAGGGTCGTAATAGCCGAGGCGGGCTACGGCGACAACTTCGGCCACAGCCTGGGACATGGCGTGGGCCTTTTCATACATGAGTATCCCCGTGTAGGACCCAAGTCTCCCAACACTTTGGAAGAGGGCATGGTATTCACCGTAGAACCCGGGATTTATCTCTCGGGATGGGGCGGTGTAAGAATAGAGGATATAGTGCTTCTTGGGAAAGACGGGGCTAAGGTCCTCAGCAAAGCAGGGAAGTAGCCTGGGACGGACACTTAATGGGTGTACAAGGAGGTCAGTATGACCATCAACTTTGGAGACCTGCGCAGGGGCGTGGCAATTGAGGTGGACGGCCAGCCTTATGAGGTGGTTGACTACGAAAGACAGAAGATGCAGCAACGCGCTCCCGTCACCCGACTGAGAATGCGGAACCTGCGGGACGGCAAGCTGATTGAGCGCACATTTCAGAGCTATACCACCGAGTTCTCTCTAGCGCAGGTGGAGGACCGCCCTGCCCAATACCTCTACACCGACGGGCGCTTCTACAACTTCATGGATATGGAGAACTACGACCAGTACCAGCTCACCAAAGAGCAGCTGGGAGACGCCGTCAGCTACTTGAAGGAAGAGACCGTCATAGATGTAATATTTTACAATCAGGAAGTCATCAACGTACGGCTGCCCACCTTCGTGGAGCTGGAGGGGGTGGAGACACCACCGGGCTTCAAGGGAGATACGGCCCAGGGAGGCACAAAGCCAGCCACTCTTGAGACCGGTCTCACCGTACATGTCCCCCTCTTTATAAGCAACGGCGAGAAGAATCGAGTAGATACCCGAAGCGGCCAGTACACCGAGCGTGCTTAATGGGCCCGTTGCAATCCTGCCATTCTGGTTACTATGGAACTAGAAAGGGATATTTAGAATGCCGGTTTTCACCGTAAGCCAGGTCACCCAATACCTGAAGGACTTCCTTGAGCACGATCCCGTACTGGCTGACCTGTGGATAAGCGGCGAGGTCTCGAATCTCAGGGTCTCCCCGTCCGGCCACAGCTATTTTACCCTCAAAGAGACTCAGAGTCAGCTTCGCTCGGTGATGTTCAAAGGTGGAAGAGGGAGCAACCTGCTGGGGGAAGGCAGCCTCGTCACGGCCCACGGGCGAATCTCCCTGTACGAGGCTCGCGGCGACGTTCAGCTCCTCGCCGACCTTGTCATGCCCGAAGGGACAGGGCCTCTCTACCTGGAGTTGGAGAAGCTCAAGATGCGCCTGGAGGAAGAAGGACTGTTCGAGCCTTCTCGCAAGCGTCCTCTGCCCCGGTTCCCCAAGGTCATCGGCTTGGTGACTTCCCCCTCGGGCGCGGTGCTCCACGACATCTGCAACGTCATAGGCCGGCGGTATCCCCTGTCGGAAATCCTGCTGGCCCCTACCCACGTACAGGGTGACGCCGCCGCTCCGGGAATCGTCTCGGCCATCCAGTCTCTAAACGAGCATGGACAGGCCGACGTTATAGTCCTAGCCAGGGGGGGCGGCTCCCTGGAGGAGCTATGGCCCTTCAACGAGGAAGTGGTGGCAAGGGCCATATACTCCAGTCGTATCCCTGTAGTCAGCGCAGTGGGCCACGAAACGGACTATACCATCTCGGACCTTGTGGCGGACGTGCGGGCACCCACCCCTTCCGCTGCGGCAGAACTGGTTGTTCACGATACGATGAGCCTGATGCAGGAAATCCATGCTCATGGCGAGAGCATGATTCGGGCCATGTCCCATCACCTCTCCACCAGGCGGTACGAGGTGGACAGCCTAGCCGGTCGGCTGAGGAGCCATGCAACGGATATAGCTACGTTGCGCCGCCGGGTAGACGATTTGGCCCAGGCGTCCTCCAAGGCCATGTCCCACCGCCTGTCACTCTGGCACTCCCATATCCAGGGATTGGAGATGCGCCTTGAAGCCCTGAACCCGGAGGCCACTCTGAGCCGCGGCTACTCCATAGTGCAGAAGCACAGCGATGGCGTGGTGGTGTCCAGCAAGGGACAGGTGAACGCTGGTGAGGAGCTACGGGTAACGCTGAGCGACGGCCAGATTCCTGCCACCGTAGGTGGACCGGCCAGGACGGTACGTCCCCGGAAGCCTCTGGCGCGGGCGGGCGCACAACTGCTGTAGGATAGAGTAGCCTGATGGACCAAATGCCTGAAAGCTCATTGCGGGAAAATATGCAAGAGGAACTCTCTTTTGAGGAGGCCTTCGACCGCCTCGGTGAGACAGTTCAGGCCCTGGAGTCGGGGGGCTTGACCCTGGAGTCAGCCACCAACCTGTACGAGGAAGGGATGAGGCTAGTCAAGCTCTGCAACCGTCTCCTCAGTGAGGCGGAACTGAAGGTGACCCAACTCAAGGACGTTTACTCCGAGCGCTCGCCTCATACGGCGCTGGATGATTTCCTACCTTTCGAGGAGGAGAAGTAAGTTGCTGAAGGTAGACTTGCACATGCATACCCACTTTTCGGCTGATTCCGGTGCACCCTCCAAGTCCATTGTTGCGCGGTGCATCAAGACGGGCCTCAACTACATCGCCGTCACCGACCACAATACCATCCGGGGTGCTCTTGAAGTCCAGAGCATAGCTCCTTTCCCGGTGATAATCGGCGAGGAGGTAAAGAGTTCGGCGGGTGACATCATCGGCTTGTTTCTGAAGGAAGAGATACCCAAAGGGCTATCACCCATCGACACCGTGGATGCTATCAAGTCCCAAGGAGGCCTGGTGATGGTACCTCATCCCTTCGACCGTGTACGTCCATCGGCTATAAAGTATGAGGCCTTGCAAGAGATTCTACCTCACGTGGACATTATGGAGGCCTTCAACAGCCACAATCTCTTCAGGCGCGACAATGAAATGGCCACGGCGTTCACCAGGGAGCACAACCTGGTAGCGGCAGCCGTCAGCGACTCACATACTCCCCTGGAATTGGGCCGTACTTATATGGAGGTCCCGGAGTTCGACGACACTCCGCAAGGCCTTAAGGCCGCGCTGTCTCAGGCCAGGCTCGAGCCCAGGAAAGCCCACCACATACTGCGGCTAACCTCAGTTTGGGCTAAACTCAAGGGGAAGCTTCGCTAACTATGCTCACGATTGGATGGTTCTCTACCGGACGTGGAGAGGGGTCCCTGGGCCTACTGAGATTCGTGCAGGAACGGATTCTCCGAGGGGAGATAGACGCGCGGCTACAGTTCGTGTTCAGCAACCGGGAGCCGGGCGAAGCGGAGGGCAGCGACACATTCTTCCGACAAGTGAACCACTATGGGATACCAATGGTCAATTTCTCCTCCCGCAAATTCCGCAAGAAGATGGGCGGAGCTTTCGCCGACCACCGGCTTGACTACGACAAGGAAGCTATGGCTAGGCTGGAACAATTCAGCCCGGACGTGTGTATACTGGCAGGCTACATGCTCATCACAGGGGCGGAGATGTGCCGCCACTACACGATGCTGAATCTCCATCCCGCCCTGCCAACAGGCCCAACCGGCACCTGGCAACAGGTGATATGGAACTTGATAGAGTCTGGGGCCGATAGAACAGGCGCCATGGTCCACTTAGCCACAGAAGACTTGGACGCAGGCCCCGTGATAACCTATTTCACCCTTCCCATAGTGGGCGGCCCTTTTGACGACCTCTGGGAAGGAGTAGAGGGAAAGCCTCTCTTGGAGCTAAAGGAGACTCACGGTGAGGAGTTGCCCCTGTTTCGCCTGATAAGGGAAGGGGTAGCCAAAAGAGAGCCGTACCTATTGGCCGCAACCTTGAAGTCCCTGGAGAAGGGCACGGTTAGAATACGAGACAGCCAAGTGATGGGGTCGGATGATAGAC
>JAGWBG010000123.1:5484-5848 GCA_021296015.1 Dehalococcoidia bacterium
TGTACTTGATTGGAAACTCAACGGGTTGGCCCGATGTTGTCAGCAAGACAGGCGGCTCCCATCCCCTTATGGTATCGCCGTCAACAATGCACTTCGCTATCCCCTTCTGAGAGGGCAACTCGTACATCACGTCCAGCAGCGTCTCTTCAATTATGCTCCGAAGGCCGCGTGCGCCTGTCTTGCGTTTGATGGCCTCCGACGAAGCAGCCTCCAGGGCCTTCGGCGTAAAGACCAACTCCACGTTATCTATGCTAAAAAGCTGTTGGTACTGCTTGGTAATGGCGTTCTTGGGTTCCGTTAGCACCCGTATAAGAGAAGGCTCATCCAGTGCATCCAGATGAGCCGCTAGGGGTAGTCTGCCTAC
>JAGWBG010000123.1:5907-6413 GCA_021296015.1 Dehalococcoidia bacterium
TGGTGTGGACGGAAGAGTTAGACTTGAATACTAGAGTGGAACTGCCACTGGCCACACGGCGCTCAACTATGCTTTCCAGCCCATCAAAGGCTCCTCCACAGATGAACAGAATATCATGGGTCCTTATCTGCATGAACTCCTGGTAGGGGTGCTTCCGTCCTCCCTGGGGAGGTACATTGGCGACACACCCTTCCACTATCTTGAGCAGTTCTTGCTGCACACCCTCTCCGGATACATCCCTGGTAATAGAGCGGTTCAGCCCTTCTTTCCTGGCAATCTTGTCTATCTCATCTATATAGATAATGCCCTGTTCCGCCCTGGCGATGTCCAGGTCAGATGCTTGAATAAGCCTGAGCAGGATGTTCTCCACGTCCTCACCAACGTATCCCGACTCTGTAAGGGAAGTGGCGTCGGCTATGGCAAAGGGCACGTCCAAGATTTTCGCCAGGGTCTGGGCCAAAAGGGTTTTACCACACCCGGTGGGGCCCGTCAGCAGGATGTTGGCC
>JAGWBG010000124.1:0-2819 GCA_021296015.1 Dehalococcoidia bacterium
AGTCTTCGTCGCACGAACTGACCTGGACATAGAGGGTCTTGAGGGCCTCCAGGGTAAGACCTTTACCTTTGGCAGTGAAAGCTCCACCTCGGGCCACCTTATGCCCCGCTATTTCCTCATTCAAGCAGGAATAGACCCAGAGAAGGACTTCCAGAACGCTCCCGGATTCTCAGGCTCCCATGACAAGACCTGGAAGCTGGTGGAAAGTGGGACATTCCAGGCGGGGGCGCTGGGCGAGTCAATCTGGGAAAGTGCAGTGGAGGGGAATAGGGTGGACCTTTCCGAGGTTCAGGCGATTTACACTACTCCGGCTTACTACAATTACAACTGGACCATAAGAGGCGACGTGGACGAGACTTTCGGGGATGGATTCACTGGCAGGGTGCAGGCCGCATTGCTGGCGATGGACTCGGAGCAAAGAGAGATTCTGGATATGTTCCAGACGGATAGGTTTATAGAGAGCGGCAACCAGAACTACCGGAATATTGATGATGTAGCAAGGAATCTGGATATTATCAGATGACGAACTCTACCAACGGTCACAGGCCATATCCTCGGTCCGTGGCGCTGGTTCGGATTTCGCTGGAGATACGTTCAGGAGAGCGGGTCGCTATCCTTGGTCCCAGCGGCAGCGGCAAGACCACGCTGCTTCACATCATGGGTGGGGTAATCCAGCCCGACCAGGGAAGCATCCTCATCAATGACCGTCCCCTGGGCAGCCTGCGGCCGGGACGCGAGCTCGCCAGCCTGGTAGGAATCATACATCAACAGTTCGACCTTGTGCCGCACCTTTCGGTGATGCACAACGTCATGGCTGGAAGGCTGGGTCAGTGGGGCACTTTGGGTTGTCTGTTTTCGCTGGTCTCCCCAAGGGAACGCCACCTGGCAGTGGATGCCCTGGGGAAGCTGGGTATCGCCGATAAGCTATATGAGAGGACTTCCAGACTATCGGGTGGTGAGCAGCAGCGAGTGGCCATGGCGCGGCTGTTAGTGCAGACTCCAAAGGCCATTCTAGCCGATGAGCCGGTGGCCTCCTTGGACCCAGCCAGGGCGGAAGACCTCATGTGCCTTCTGACCGATATAGCTCGTGAGTCCGGGAAGACACTGGTGACGAGCCTGCATTCAACCCAGCTTGTCCGCACCTACTTCTCCAGGGCTATCGGACTCCGAAACGGAGAGCTTCAGTTTGACCTTCCCGTTGACGCCGTGACCGATAATATGCTGGATGCCCTATATAATATCGCGGGTCTGAGAGTTGAGGGCTAGGCCGGTCTTCCTCGAGAGCAGGGGCCTCCTGACCTTGCTGCTGGTGGGTGCCCTCGCCTGGAGTTTGTCTGCGGTTGATTGGAAAGGGCCGCTGGTGCACACCGGGGGTGCCGGTTCCGCCCTGGAGTTTTTTGGCGCACTCGGCAATATCGAGCTTTCTCCGTCCTTTCTGAAGCTTGCCCTGGAAGCCTGCTTGTACACCGTCGCCTATGCGGTGGCCGGGATTACCCTGGCAATTGCCCTGGGGCTTCCACTGGGAATAATCGCCTCGGGTACGCTGGCAAGGTCAACGAAGGTGCGAACGCCGGTAGTTGTGGGCACCCGCGGGTTCCTTGCCGTTACACGGTCCATCCACGAACTGGTATGGGCCTGGCTCTTCGTCGCTGCAATAGGTATCTCTCCGATGGCAGCCATTCTGGCTCTTGCCATCCCCTACGGCGGTATCCTGGGGCGAATCTACTCGGAGATTCTCAACGACGTCCCGGAAGCTCCTTTGCGCTCCCTGAGGGCCTCCGGCGCATCTGAATGGCAGGTATTGCTCTACGGCAGGCTCGTTATGGCTATCCCGGATATGCTTAGCTACTCCTTCTATCGGTTCGAGTGCGCTATCCGTGCGGCGGCTATCATGAGCTTCGTTGGCATTGCAGGACTGGGCTACCAGATACAGTTATCCCTGGACGATTTGCTGTATGGTCAGGTGTGGACCCTCCTGCTCTTTCTTGTGGCCTTGATTGTGCTAGTGGACTCCTGGAGTACCGTTGTACGGCGGAGACTGGTGGCATGAGCACAGACGCCGACCGCCAGCCTACTCCCGACGGAGAATCAGCTATCGCCCGGCCTTCCATGGGCGTAGTCGGGCTTTCCGTCATTGGGTTTATCCTTCTGGCCTGCGCCTCATGGGGGTTCATCCTGTGGGGAGGCGATAGCGGGTTCGAGAAGCTATTCTCCGGCGAGACTTGGAAGGATGTGGGTGGATTCATCGGGAAGCTTGCCGGGAAAGGGACGGAGGAGAGGGCGGCCTTCCTGCAGCTTGATTGGTGGGGCCATGCCGGGAAGCTGGCTTATGAGACGTTAGCCATGAGCGTTCTAGCTATTGGATTCGCCGGCATAGGGGTCCTGCTCACCTTTCTGCCCGCGGCGCGCAACATAGCTATGGGTGAACTGTCTCCTACTCGCCGTGGGTCGGCAGGGTTGAGGGCCATGTATTTCCTTCTCAGGGGTGTTTTCATCTTTACCCGGGGCGTCCCGGAGCTTGTATGGGCGATGATCATAGTCTTTTTCCTGTCCCCCGGCATACTGCCCGGCGCCATTGCTCTGGGGCTGCACAACTACGGGATACTGGGCAAGCTCTCAGCCGAGGTTGTTGAGGACCTGGACACTCGCCCTGCACGGGCCCTGCGGACCGCGGGGGCCGGGAGCTTCCAGATGCTGACCTACGCCATCATACCCCAAGTGCTTCCCCAGTTCACCACCTACCTCCTATATCGGTGGGAGGTGGTGATACGCACCACCATCGTGGTGGGGTTTGTCAGTGCGGGAGGTCTGGGCCGCGA
>JAGWBG010000124.1:2869-8305 GCA_021296015.1 Dehalococcoidia bacterium
CCTGGTGGTTTGTGTGGCCCTCCTTTGCTCCTGGCTGCGACAGCGAGTCCGTGGGTAAAAATTTTGTGAACAGAAGCGAAGAATGGTCCTGACTAATATGTCCTGATGCCGTGAACCTTGGTGCGTACGCTGTATAATGAGGTCCGGGCCGTCACATAAATGGTCTGGTTGTCCTGGCCACCGAAGGCCAGGTTGGCCGGTGTCTCAGGAAACCCGATAGTGCCGATGTGTTCTCCATTAGGGCTGATTGCCCATATCCCACCGGGGCCGGTACAGTAAACATTGCCCTGAACGTCAACCTTCATACCGTCAGGTAGGCCATCGGCGTCCCCGGTCATGGTTATGAAAACCCGATCGTTGGTCAGGGAACCGTCAGACTGCACGTCAAAGGCCCGAATGTGGCGGCGGAAAGTGTCGTTGACGTATAGGATGGACTCGTCGGGAGAGAAAGCCAGACCATTGGGAGTCTCAGGATCAGATACGAGCAGCGTAAGCCTGCCATCCGGGTCAGCACGGAAGACGCCGAAGAAGCCAAGTTCGCTGGTCTCTTTTGTAATGCCAAAGAAGGGGTCAGTGAAGTAGATTCTGCCGCTGGAGTGCTCCACTATATCGTTGGGGCTGTTGAGTCTCTTGCCCTGGTAGTTGGCGGCCACAGTTACCATCTGGCCGTCGGCGGTCATGCGAGAGACCTGCCTGCCATCGTGCTCACAGGCTACCAGGCGTCCTTGGCGATCGAAGATCAGGCCGTTGGACCGGCGGCTGGGCGTGAGGAAGGCCGTAATACCGCCAGGGGTCCAGCGATAGATGATACCAGGAGGAATATCGCTAAACAGGAGGTACCCATCAGGGTGCCACACCGGCCCCTCGGTAAACTGAAACCCCGTCGCCAGCCTCTGCGGCTCCTGTTGATCAATCAGGTCAGACATCTGGACCATATAATCCTCCCTTTAGAACTAAGTATAAGCGGTACACATTAAGCGATGGTTTACCCAACCCAGGGCTTGAGCTTGATTTCGTGCAAAGCCGGAATGACCTCCTGGCCCATTAACTCAATGGAGCGCATCACATGCTCGTGGGGCATTCCACCCTCATTCCCGTAGACGTGCAGGTAGCCGGGGCTGAGACCGTCTACAACCTCGGACAGTTTCCTGATGACGGTATCAGGGCTTCCCACTATGATGTTATTGAGGGACTGAAGCTCCTCGTAGGTCCGCTTCTGCCTGAGACCTCCGGCCCCAATGCCGGGTTGGGTTGCTTTGACCTTGACGCCCTCACGGGACTGGTAGCCGGGCGGGTCAACATGCTCCCTGGGACCCTTCTGACGACCATCTTCAGTCCACATGAAATGGCGTCCAATCTCAATGGCCTTCTCATCAGTGTCAGCCACGAGCACCTGGAGGAGATAACCGAAGTGACCAGGCCCCGGCGTGAACCCCGTCTCCTCAGCCGTGTCTATGTAAATTTGCTTCAGCCACTTGGTCACGTCCACCAACGCCCCGAGGTTCATGTAGGGGTGCTGGTGCTTGGCCGCCCACACCACGCTCTCCGGACTACCCGTCCCGGGGAACCAGATGTCCGGGCGGGGCTTCTGCATGGGCAAGACCCAGGGATTCACAACCCTGTGCTGGAAATACTTTCCCTCGAATCGGAACGGCCCCGGCGTCGTCCAGCACTTGATGATGAGGTCGTGGGCCTCCTCGAACCTCTCCCGGTTCTCCGTGGGGTCTATGCCGCCCTGGAGACTTTCGACGGCCGTACCCCGCACGAAGCCGGAGATAATCCTGCCGCCGGAATAGCAGTCGAGCATGGCAATCTCTTCGGCCATCTTGACGGGGTCGTTGATGGCGATGACGTTCCCCAACATGGCAATCTTGACTCTTTTGGTGACCTTGGAGATGACTGCGGCGTCCAGGTTGACGGAGGGCTTCATGCACCAGTAGGATGCGTGATGCTCGTTGCTCATAATGCCGTCGAACCCCACCTCATCGGCTAGGGCGTACTGCTCGTGATACTGGTTATAAAGAACGTGAGCCTTTTTGGGGTCGAAATAGGTGTTGGGAAAGCCAAGGCGTCCTGACTCGTACTGTGCGACGTCTTCATCGGTGACGTGGCCGTAGGGCTGTTCGGAGAACCAGAATACCTCTACCTTGTCATGGGGTCGGGCCAGCTGGACAACCATAACCGCCTCCTTACGAACATTTGAGGTCAGGAAGCTATGTTCCCAACCCCGGCTTTATCTAGGTAAGCTCTAAAGAACGTCATTCCTGCCTGCGCCGGAATCCAGAAATTTGGAGAGTCTGGATACTGGCTCTCCCCGGCGGGTCTACAACTTTCGCCAGTATGACGGGTCGCCGTTTCCGACTTAGTCAGAGTTTCCCTGGCGAGGGGGATGGATATGTCTACTCCTAGGTGACGACAGAGGCGCACAATCGTGCTCCTCGACAAGAGTGGTGAAGCCTCACTTGACCTCACTGGCAGAGCACCGGATATGCCCTGCAATCAATACCTACCCGACCCAGGGCTTGAGCTTGATTTCGTGCAAAGCGGGATTCACCTCTTGGCCCAGCAGCTGAATGGAGCGCATCACGTCCTCGGGGGGCATTGGCCCTTCATTGCCGTAGATATGGATGTAGCCGGGGCTGAGTCCGTCTATAATCTCCGACAGCTTTCTGATGACCGTATCAGGACTCCCCACTATAATATTGTCAAGCTCTCTAAGCTCTTCGTAGGTCTTCTTTGTTCGGAGTCCCCCAATCCCGATGCCAGGCTGGGTTGCCTTCACTCTCACGGCTTCACGGGACTGGTAACCGGGCGGGTCCATGTGCTCTCTGGGGCCTTTCTGGCGGTGGTCCTCAGTCCACATGAAGTTGCGTCCAAGCTCAATGGCCTTCTCGTCCGTGTCGGCCACAAGAGCGCGGAGGAGATAACCGAAGTGACCAGGCCCCGGCGTGAACCCCGTTTCCTCAGCCGTGTCTATGTAAATCTGCTTCAGCCACTTGGTCACGTCCACCAGCGCCCCAAGGTTCATGTAGGGGTGCTGGTGCTTGGCTGCCCACACCACGCTCTCAGGGCTCCCGGTCCCGGGGAACCAGATGTCCGGGCGGGGCTTCTGCATGGGCAGGACCCAAGGGTTCACCACCCTGTGCTGGAAATACTTTCCCTCGAATCGGAACGGCCCCGGTGTTGTCCAGCATTTGATGATTAGGTCGTGGGCCTCCTCGAACCTCTCGCGGTTCTCCGTAGGGTCAATGCCACCTAGCAAGCTCTCGACGGCGGTGCCCCGCACGAAGCCGGAGATAATCCTGCCGCCGGAATAGCAGTCGAGCATGGCTATCTCTTCGGCCATTTTTACGGGGTCGTTGATTGCGATGACGTTCCCCAGCATGGCAATCTTGGCTCTTTTGGTGACCTTGGAGATGACTGCGGCGTCCAGGTTGACGGAGGGCTTCATGCACCAGTAGGAGGAATGGTGCTCGTTGCTCATGATGCCGTCGAACCCCATCTCATCGGCGAGGGCGTACTGCTCGTGGTACTGGTTGTACAGTACGTGAGCCTTTTCGGGGTCAAAGTGGGTATTGGGGAAGCCCATACGCCCGGAGGCGTATGGCTCGATAGTCTCGTCGGTGATGTGGCCGTAGGGCTGTTCGGAGAACCAGAATACCTCTACTTTGTCGTGGAGTCGGGCCAGCTGGTCAACCATAACTGCCTCCTTATTGGTAATTGGGTATAGTATACCCGATTACAGCTTTGACAGAAAGTCCAGGGTAACGTTCAGGAACTCTTGGGGCTGCTCAACATGGGGGAAATGTCCGCTGTTGTCTATCACACTCAGGGAAGAACCCCGCAAGGACTGGTTGTAAATCTCGCCGCACTCAACTGGAACTACGGCGTCCTGTCGTCCCCAGACCACGAGTGAGGGAACGTGGACAAGTTTCAGATATTCCGGGAGGTTGGGATTGTGCATGTAAGGCTTCCACAGAAGGCGAGAGGACATCTCTCTGTTTCGCCATACCATCTCTTGTTGCTCTTGACTCAGTTCACCTGCTTCGGGCATCTTGCTGATGTCGTGCCAGCTTATCTGCTGGACCTGCTCTCGGCTCACCATGAACACTTCGGCAATCTGGCCATCTCTCGGTCGGACCCCCAGGGCGTCCACCAGCACCATGCCCTTCACTTTGTGGGCACACATAGCGCCTATCTCCGCGGCTATCCAGCCTCCCATGGAGTGTCCAAGAAGGGACACCTGGTCCAATCCCAGCTCTTCCATGAGGCCGATGTAGAACTGGGCCATGTCGTTGATGGTATTGACCCAGGACTGGGGTGTGTCATTATAGCCCGGATGGGAAGGAGCATATACAGTGAAACGTTCTGACAATGCCTGGTGATGGGGCATCCACCCGGGATTCCCGTCTTCATTATGAAGGACCAGTAGGGGTGCTCCACTCCCTCCCTTGAGCATCTGAGTTCTCATCCCTCCCACGTCCACAAACTCTTCGGTCACGTTCTGTGCAGTCGTCATTTGATTCGGCCTCCGTAAATTGTAGGGATACCAGGTTCGCTCCACGGGCACACCGGATGCGGTAGCATACTCGGCAGTGTGGAAGACATTTAGGACAGACTGAAGTTTGCAATAGCGGGGAATTTTTGTCAAGAGTATCACCGAATTTAGCGTATGACAGGCTGTTGCGAAACACGGGCATGAAGAATATGATATATACTAGCTGCGCAATCCAGGCTGGCTAACTCCGCCATGATTCATCGCGCTGAGGTACCCGAATTAGCGTCGTGCTACTTATGCCTGCGAACTGAGCGTACGGAGCCGTTCGTTGGCATAGGTGAATCGCTGAACAAAGACCCTCGTCGTTACAGGTGAGTGAGTTTATCAATCCTCTAAAATTCGTCCGGGGCACGTTCTATGGCTGGTGGCTGGTGGGCCTCGCGGCCCTTGTCATGGCCCTGGGCACTGTGCCCCTTTTTCAGGGCATGACCGCCTGGTTTCCGGTATTGGAAACCCGTTTCGCATGGAGCCGAACACAGCTGGCTTTAGCCTTCTCCTTTTCACGCGTGGAGGGTTCCGTAATGGGGCCAATATCGGGGTATCTCATCGAAAAGCTGGGTCCCCGGCGTATGGTCCTCATCGGTCTATTGGTCCTGGGGGGAGGGTTCATACTCTTCAGCCTGATACACGAGCTTTGGCAGTTCAACCTGGCGTTTATAGTCATCAGCATGGGTGCGGGCCTGGGCACCTGGCTCCCCATGATGACTGTGCTGAATAGCTGGTTTATCCAACGGCGGTCTATGGCGATGGCGATAGCTATGGACGGCTTTTACGTGGGCGGGGTGCTGCTTGTGCCGTTGCTGGCCTGGGCCATAAATCCCGAAGAGTTCGGCCCCGATCGCTGGCGACTTGCGGCTGCGGCTATAGGCATAATTGTC
>JAGWBG010000125.1 GCA_021296015.1 Dehalococcoidia bacterium
GTTAATGCTCCAATTCATAGACCAACCCTATCCAAATGAAACGATTATCGTGGTACTATACGGGATAACTTCCTTTCAGGTTAATTGTATGGTTCTGTCCGATAGACTGATCGGATAGACGTGATAAGCAGGGAGGTTTAGGTGAAGGTTCAACGAGTCGCATTCATAAGCGCTGAGTTGCCTTACTGGAACCTTGTAACGCACGCTGTCTTTCCGGAATACGGCATGCCGCTTGTGGCCACAATAGTGAGGGACGCCGGATACGACGTGGACGTGTTCGTGGAGCACATTGGCCCCATCGACTGGGACCGGGTATTCGCCGCCGACGTGGTCTGCTTCCACGCGTTCAGTTCCACCATGCCGACGACCATAGATTACATAAACAAGATCAAGGATGCCCGGCCCGACATGCCCATCGTTCTTGGAGGCACCCACGCTTCCGTGATGGTGGAGGACTCGCTCCAGTACTGCGATGTGGTGGTACGCCAGGAGGGCGACGAAAGCCTCCCCGAGGTCCTGGAACGGTGGAGACACGACGAGAGTTTGGACGGCGTCCTGGGAGTCTCCTACTGGGACAAGGGGTTAATGAGGCACAACCAGGGCCGGCCATTCGTCCAGGAGTTCGAAACCATACCGGACCTGGAGCTCATCAACGGTTACATGGACTGGCCGAGATGGAAGCTGCTTTGGAACCTCCGGATGCGCTGGCAGGTGCTCCAGACAAGCCGTGGCTGCCCCTATGACTGTTCCTTCTGCATTGCCCCCAGAGAGCTGGGCCGGGGATACCGAGTGCGGAGCATCGATGCAGTCATTGACGACATCAAGTACCAGCAAAGCCTGAACGGGACCAAGTATTTCTTCATGGTGGACAACCACTTCACCGTGAAGCGGGACCGGACCAAGGAGCTTCTACGTAGAATCATCGACGAGGGGATTCAATGGTACGGGTTATGCTTCACCAGGGTTGAGGTGGCACGCGACGAGGAGACCCTGGCTCTCCTCAAACAGGCCCAGATAAACACCCTGTACATTGGACTGGAGTCCTTTGACAACCGAGTGTTGAAGCTCCTCAACAAGCAGCAGAACAACGAAAGCATGAAGCAGTCCCTGGCCAAGATAAAGAAGCACAATCTCAGGGTGCTGGGGTCGTTTGTCCTGGGTTCGGACGACGACGATGTCCAGAGCATCAGGTCCACCATAGATGCTGCCATAGAGGCGGACGTGGACTATGTGGCCTTGTTCCCCTTAAGCGGGTACCCGGAGGAGAACGCTCCAACCATACCCCTCCACCGCTTCCTGCTTCCCACATGGGACAGGCTGGACGGCACGTTTGTCATATTCTTCCCCAAGAATATGAAGCCATCCACGTTGCAGAAGGAAATCAATAAGGCATACAAGAAGTTCTACGGTCCCAAGCAGATACTGCGCCGGTTCCTCCAGCGGGACTTCTTTGCGGCCACCAAGAGGATGGCCTACTACTACTGGGTATGGGAGATTCGCAAGAGCACGTCCAAGTGGGCCAAGTACCTGGAAAGCATCGAGGCCCCGTACTACGACGAGAACGAGCAGCTAATCGAGGAGAGGCTGCCTGCTGAGGGTATTCACCCGGCCAAGTATCCGGGAAACTCCCGGAGCGCCGGAGTGGAGTGGGCTACCATCGGCGCTTCGCGCTAGGGAAACTTTTGTGTAATCCCCTCTCCTTCTGGAGACCTTTTCACAATCAGTAGGGGCGACCCTTGTGGTCGCCCTTGGGTGTTGTTCCATCGGCGACCAGGGCAGCCACGAGGGCTGCCCCTACGAACGGGATGCCCTGCGGGAGAGGATTCGGGCCAGCCAAGTCTCATGGCATTCCGGTTATGCAACGCTCTCTTCTGAGAGAGGGTTGGGGTGAGGGCGGCCCTCAGCTTTAGAAAGCACACTGTATACCGGTCTGCGCCAGCATGACGAAAGTTATGAGATCGCTTGGTTACAGCACTTCACCGTATTCAGACCGGCCTCGCCCGGTATTGGGCTGGCAGCAGTTGTTGGCCGATCGGGTCAACAGCCAAGTTGAAAATCTCTAGTGTCGTTGCTCCTAAGAGCGCTTCTTCTTCAGGGCCAAAGATTACGGGGCAAGGGAATTCCCGCCCGTCAATAGCGAACCTGGCTATTCCGTAGCCGTATTCCACTTCCCGCCCGTCGGCAAGAGAGTACGACAATCTCTCATGGGCGGCCAAACCGAGTCGAGACAGCAATGACTCTGGGACCATCGAGTGAATCGAGCCGGTGTCCACCATGGCTGACAGCGGCGCCAAGTCACCTCCAGCGGGATGGCCTATCCCAATCTCAACCGTAAACGTTCCCATGTCGAATTCCCTTATCTGCCGGTAGGCCGTATTCCCCGTCCCTTATCATTATACGAGAGACATATTGCAACTGTGGGAGACCGCCGTCGTATCTAGGCCGGATCGGGCTCCCATCCCCAGGGCCTGGGCCCCCACTCTGGCTCGAACACTTCTCCTCGTTTCACCGTGAGGGCAGGCACGAGGCACTTGTCCACCTTGAGGGGCGCCCGGAGGATGTCGTACACCACCCAGTCGCCGTCCCTCTCTTCCAGGACTGAGATGTCCGCCTGCATTCCGACCTTGAGGCTGCCAATTCGGTCCTGCTCACCGACGGCTTTAGCCGGGTTCTCTGTGCACATAGTGACCACGTCCTCGAAGCTGAACCCCAGCCCCATGAAGCGGGTCATCATCTCGGTCATGGAGTGGACCGTGTTGACCCGTCCCGGGACGGTAATGTCCGTGCTGATGCAGTGGGGCAGCAGTCCTTGGTCGACGATACGGCGGCCCACGTCGAAGGAGAAGTTCATGCGACCGTGGGCGGTGTCCAGCCACACTCCCCGGTCGGCGGCGTCCTTGGCCTCGGGGACCAGCTTGTTGTTGGCGTCCAGCACTCCTCCAGGGTTGGCTGTGAAGTAGTGAGTCAGTATGTCCCCCTCGTCCATGATGGGAAGAAGCTCCCTTATGACGGTGGGGTCGTAGCGCTTTTCGGTGTCCCCTATGTGGACCATCAGCTTGATGCCGCTCTCACGGGCCGCCCGCTTGGCCAGCCTTGGCATCTCCATGCCGAATATTTCCAGCGCTGGAGAGACCATCCTGGCCTTGATTCCCCGGACCAAGCCCTGATGCTCCTCACAGGCTTGGAGTGTGCCGTCCAGGTCAATGCTCCGCTCGGCGATGATGTCCGGCATGGTGGACAGCCCCGTCTGGCAGATGTGCATAAACGGGAGTATTTCCGTGTGGCAATTGGGGATGATGTGGGCAGGGAATGCGCGGAAGTTGGCGCATCCGGAGCTGCCCGCATCCACCAAAGTCGTTACGCCCGAGTGGACTCCGGCCGTGTCAGGATTGAGGCCATTGGCCGTGATTCCTCCAAAGACGTGGGCGTGGAGGTCTATCATGCCGGGGATGACCAACTTGCCGGGGACGTCGATGGTGCGTTTCGCGCCTTCGGTGGGCAGGTCGGGGCCGATAGCCTCGATTTTGCCGCCGGTGACGGCAATGTCCGCCGGTCCGTTGAGTCCCTGGGATGGGTCTACGACCTTGCCGCCCCGTATGAGCAAATCAGGCATGGGGAACCTCCTGCGTTGCAGTTGAAACTACCCTCACCCCAATCCTCTCCCAGAGGGAGAGGGAGTATTGCAAAGGTCCCGTCGAGGGCTAGGGGGCATGGGATGGGTTATCCTATGACTTCCGCCGCCCTTAGCTCGTCCAACTTGTCCTGGGAGAAGTCCAGCAGGTCCGAGAGCACCTCGTCGGTGTGTTCTCCCGGCATGGGAGTCGAGCCGACCACAGCGGGGGTGCGGCTAAAGTGCCAGAAGTCCCCCGACACGTAGATGCTGCCGGCTATGGGGTCAGGGACCTCGACCATAGCTCTCCGCTCCCAAGGGTGGGGGTCGTCGGCGGCTTGGGCGATGCTGTTCACGGGTGCGGCGGTGACGTCAGACTTGGTCCAATGGTCAACCGCTTCCTTGATGGTCATCTTGGCGTGCATGTCGTTGACCGCGTCGTTAATTGTGGAGGCGTTCTCGATTCTCCGGTGTCGTTCTGTGAATCTGTCGTCCTCCATCCACTCGGGTCTGCCGAGGGCGTTGCACACCCTGGGCCACTGGTGCTGGTCACCCGTGGACAGCAGTATCCACCCGTCCTTGCATTGGTAAGCGCCGTTGGGAGCGGGTTGCACGCCGTCCCCGCGCCTGGGCTCACCGGCCCCTCCGACGTATGCGGTGACGGGAATCTCGGTGTAGCTGTAGCCGGTGTCCGCGAGGCATACGTCGATGGTCTGGCCCTTGCCGGATATATCACGTTCGCGGAGAGCGGCCAAAGCGCCGATAGCGGCGTGGATGGCCGTGGTGCGGTCTATGATGGGCACTCCAGCCCGAATAGGCGGCATGCCTTCGTTGCCTGTCACCATCATTACCCCCGACACGGCCTGCCCCACAGGGTCGTAGCCGATTTTGTCCTTGTAGGGCCCGAACTGGCCGTAAGCGGATACGTTGACCATGATTATCCGGGGGTTCAACGTCTTCAAGGTCTCCCACCCGTAGCCCATCTTCTCGATAGTGCCGGGCCGGAAGTTCTGCAGGAAGATGTCTGATTTCTTGATAAGCCCCTCGATGATTTCCCTGGAGCCCTCTTTCCGCATGTCTATGCAGAGGCTCTTCTTGCCGCTGTTGTATTGAACGAAGTAGGCGCTTTGACCGTTGGCGAAAGGCCCATGCGTCCTGGTCTCCTCCCCTCCGAGCCGTTCAACCTTGATGACTTCCGCACCCAGCCTGGCCAGCACCTGGGCGCACCTGGGGCCTGCCTGGTGTCTGCCAAGGTCCAGAACTCTTACGCCTTCGAGGGGTGAGCTGACTTCCGCCATAGAGAAACCTCCGAACAAGTGGGTGATTCCGGTAATTTTACGCCCACAGCTTTCAAAGGGCAACACACACACAACAAGCGTGATTGCCCCCTCGTCCTTGACGGGAGAGGGTTGGGCGTGAGGGTGAATAATCGAATGGCCCGCTTTCAGAGCCTATGCTACACTCTCATGTAATCAGATTGGGCAGACCACGGCGGCCGGGAACGGGCCGCCGGTAGGAGGGAGTCTCATGCTGGACATGATTATTCGGGGCGGCCATGTGGTGACTCCGTCGGGAGTAGGCGTCTGGGACGTAGCCGTTTCTGGGGAAAAGATAGTAGCAGTGGCTGAACCCGGCGCTTTGACGGACGACGTCGGCAGAGTGGTTGACGCTTCCGGGAAGATAGTAATCCCAGGAGGCATCGAACCTCACGCCCATATCGCTGCTCCCGTGGCGCTAATGGCGCCTCCCGACCAGGTCAGCAGAGCAGCCCTCTTTGGGGGCACCACGACGCTGACCGATTTCGCGGTGCAGGAACCGGGCATGGACATTCCAGGAGCCTTGGCCGAACGGGCCTCCCGGTGGCAGGGCAACTCCTACAGCGACTATTCCCATCACTGTATGCTGCTGGGCCCTACTCCCACCAACGTCCTGGGTCAAATAAAAGAGGCGGTCCAAGATGGGTTCCCAACCATCAAGATATTCACTACCGACGTCCGCCCCGTGTTCAAGATGTCCGAGCAGGAACGACGGCTGGTAGGGATGG
>JAGWBG010000126.1 GCA_021296015.1 Dehalococcoidia bacterium
GTCCGGTCTGGTCATGGCCTTCCCGATTATCCTGTTACAGGTCATTATGTTCGTAGCCCCCGGGCTAACACCGAGGGAGAAGCGTTACCTGTTCTTGTTCATGCCGGGAGTGGTGCTTTCCTTCGCGGCGGGGGTTGCCTTCGGATACTTCATACTCATCCCCCCAGCGATTAGTTTCCTGGTGAATTGGGGAGGCGACGTCGCCACCCCAATGATAAGAATCGGCAACTACGTAAACGTGATGGTGATGTTGCTGTTCTGGATGGGCCTAGTCTTTGAGACCCCCATAGTGATGTTCCTTCTGGCAAAACTGGGAATAGTTTCATCAAAGGGATTTGCCCGGTGGAGACGGTACTGGGTGGTAGTGGCATTTATTCTGGGAGCACTGATAACTCCCACCTTTGACCCGATAAATCAGTCCCTGGTAGCGGCCCCTCTGATAGTTCTCTACGAAGTGGGAATATGGCTCGCCAAGTTGGCAGCTCGTGGAAGGTCTGAGGCGGTGCAGGAGGTGGCCGCACCGGGGTCCTAGACAGTATGACAAGTGACATTACACTGCAGGTCGGGCATTTATAGCCATTCCTGCCTGTCGGCAGACAGGTCAGGACTTGTCGTTCTCTTTTACAGAGGCCTTGACTTTATTGCTTGAGGACTCTTCGTCCTCAGCATCATCCTGGCCGGTGACGGACTTCTTGAAGGCTCGTAGGCTGCCGCCCAGTGCGGACCCAATCTGAGGCAGCCGCCCTGCCCCAAAGATGAGCAGCACAATAAGCAAGATTATAGCCAGTTCCAGAGGTCCTAACCTTGGCATGACAACCTCCTTCTATCCGGGCCTGCATGCATCTATCATCATATCAGGGAACCCTGTCCGTAGCAAGAACACCGGCGCTCCGATCAGGGTCTCTCCCATTCCCCCTCTCTCCTGACATGCTTGATGCACATTGTCATTCCAAGGGGAGTCCGCCGAACGCGGAAGGAATCTGAAATCCTGCTGCTTCAACAAAGCTACGGCTTTAGTTTCCTCGTCCGCCATGGGTGGGGCGCTCGCTTCCGTTCGGAATGACATGAACCCACAATGTTAACTGGGCAAGCTAAGAGCGATGGATAAAGAGCTAATTTGCACCACGCGTCTGGCGGGAGAGGGCCGGGGTAAGGGGGAAATCCTTCTCCTTAAGGTATCGGTAAATCAAAGCCAGGGTTCTGACGGAAATCGAATCCTGGAATAGCTTACAGGCCAGTTGTATAAGTTGTATAATGATGTTGCTCTACTCTGGAAAACCGTCATTCCGGCCCCGAGCCGGAATCCAGAGGATTCCACAGACGGTGGCGTTCCAGGACATGACAATCTAGCTTTAGGAATGCGGAATATGACAACAAATGGTGAGTACGACTTGGTGGTCGTAGGAGCAGGGCCGGGTGGTTACGTTGCGGGCATCAGGGCAGCCGAACTCGGGCTGAGCGCAGCCGTGGTGGAGAGGGATGAATTAGGCGGTGTATGCTTGAATTGGGGTTGCATTCCAAGCAAGTCCCTTCTCAAAAACGCCGAAATCCTGTCCCTCATTCATCGGGGCGAGGAGTTTGGTTTCTACTTCGATAACCTGCGTGTAGATTACGCCAAGGCGATAGACCGCAGCCGGGGAGTGGTTGACAGGAACACCAAAGGCATCGCTTTCCTCTTCCGTAAAAATAAGGTGGAGCACATAAAGGGGGAAGCGAGTCTGCGGGATAGCCACACCCTCGAGATTGCACCGGAAGGCAGGGTTATCCAGGCGAAAAACATAATTCTAGCCACCGGAGCGCGCGCCCGGAGCATCCCGGCCCTGCCCATTGACGGGGAACGGGTAATAACCAGCCGTCACGCCTTGGAACTCAAGCAGTTACCCTCCTCGATTATAATAGTCGGTGCAGGGGCAACCGGAATGGAGTTCGCTTACGTTTACAACTCTTACGGAGTAAAGGTGACTGTCGTGGAGCTTCTACCCAGAGTCGTACCCAACGAGGATGAAGAGATTAGCCAAGAGTTGGAGCGTGCCCTATCCAGAGAAGGCATCACCTTTATGACCGGCGCCGGGGTCACCGAAATGACCCCCATGGAGGGCGGGGCCAGGCTCAAGGTGGAGTCGTCCAATCAGGTGACTGAGATAGAGGGCGAAAAGGTGCTGGTAGCTATAGGCGTCCAGGCCAACACCGAGGGTCTCGGCCTTGACAGAGTGGGCGGAGCTACCGAGCGCGGGTTTATCCAGGTCAACGATGACATGTCAACCAACGTACCGGGCACTTATGCGATAGGTGACGTCACAGGCAAGCTCCTCCTTGCCCACGTAGCGTCGGCCCAGGGAGTTATGGCTGTCGAGACCATAGCAGGCGTGGAGTCCCAACCCCTCGACTACGTGAACATGCCCCGGGCCATCTACTGCATACCTCAGGTAGCCAGCTTCGGACTGACTGAACAGCAGGCTCGCGAACAAGGCTACGGTGTCAGGATAGGCAAGTTCCCCTTCCAGGCCAGCGGGAAGGCAGTGGCCATAGGTGAGACCGAGGGAACCGTGAAGCTGGTAGTGGATGAAAAATATGGCGAGCTTCTGGGAGCACATCTCATTGGGCCGGAAGTAACGGAGTTGCTGGCAGAGCTTTCCATGGCCCGACTCCTGGAAGGCACCACCCATGAGTTGGGATGGATGGTGCATTCTCATCCCACCCTGTCGGAGGTCCTTAAGGAAGCTGCCCTAAACGCTGATGGCGGTGCCATCCATATTTAAGCAACCCGTCACTGCAGAGGCCGCGGGAAAGGTATGGTTAAAGTACCTATGACAGCGAAGGAAACATTAGAGGCACCCCAACTCCTGGAACTCTACCGCCAGATGATGCTGATTCGAGTCTTCGAAGAAGAGTGCGCGCGCCAATACATGCAGGGAAACATACATGGATTCCTGCATCTCTACATCGGTGAGGAGGCTATAGCTGTCGGTTCCATTTCCACCCTTAGAGACCAGGACTACGTGGTTACACACTACCGGGACCACGGACACGCCCTGGCCAAGGGAATTGATAGCAAGTCGGCAATGGCAGAGCTATTCGGCAAGGCCACCGGCTGTAGCAGGGGAAAGGGCGGCTCCATGCACCTATTTGACACTTCCAAGAACTTCATGGGAGGGTACGCCATTGTGGCCGGCCAAATGCCTGTGGCCGCAGGCCTGGCCCTGGCGGCCAAGTCCAAGGGCGAGGACCGCCTGGTAATATGCTACTTGGGCGACGGTGCCCTCAACGAAGGGGAGTTTCACGAGTCTATGAACCTGGCTTCTATCTGGAAGCTTCCGGTAATATACTTCTGCGAAAACAACCTCTACGGCATGGGCGCGCCCGTGTGGGATACTCTCGCCCTGGCCGACAACATATACAAGCTGGCCGAGTCTTACAACATGCCGGGTATGCGGCTAAACGGCATGGACGTTCTGGAGGTCCGAGAGGTCACCCAAGAGGCGTCGGAGCACGTGAGGAGCGGCAAGGGGCCTATCTTCCTGGAGGCCCAGACCTACAGGTTTCGAGGCCACTCCATAGCGGACCCAGCCGAATACCGACACGGCATTGAGGTGGAAGACTGGCTGGAGAAGGACCCCATAGTAACCTTCAAGCGCAAGCTCCTCGACGAAGGCCGGGCCTCGGAGCAGGAGTTGAGCGACATAGACGGCGCCGTTATGAAGGAGATAGAGGAGGCCGCCAAATTCGCCGACGACAGCCCTTTCCCTGAGATAGATACTCTGTTTGAGGACGTTTACGCCGATCAGCCCGTCCCATCGAACAGCGGGCGATTAACCGAGTGAACCTGGCTATGTCCGTAGTCCGGCGAATATAGTACAGTCCAAGCCGAAGGAGAAACACGGAGGGGACCCGGGGAGGGAGAGAGCCATGCCAGAGATTTCTTACCGTGAGGCCGTGAGCAGCGCACTGAGGGAGGCCCTGAACGATGACCTCCGCGTTTTCCTCGTGGGTGAGGACATCGGCCCCTACGGGGGAGCTTACGCTGTGACCAAGGGCTTCACCGAGGAGTTCGGCCCGGACCGTATCAAAGACTCACCCCTTTCGGAGTCGGCATTTGTGGGAGCCGGCGTAGGCGCGGCCATGGGTGGCCTTCGACCGATAGTGGAGCTTATGACGATTAACTTCAGTATGCTGGCTATGGACCAGATTATCAACCACGCTGCCAAGGTGCGATACATGTCCGGGGGCCAGCTTTCTGCGCCGATGATAATCCGTACTGTTACGGGCGGCGGCGCTCAGGTGGCCGCCACTCACTCCCAGAACTTTGAGGGATGGTTTGCCACCGTTCCCGGCATGAAGGTTGTGGTGCCTTCCACTCCATACGACGTTCTGGGTCTCTTCCGGTCCTGCCGCGAAGAGGCCGACCCGGTGATGTTCGTGGAGCACATCCTCCTCTACAGCAGCCGCGGAGAGGTGCCCGAGGGGACTTATAAGGTCCCCCTTGGAGAGTCCGACGTGAAGCGTAAGGGTAGCCACCTTACCATCGTCTCATACTCGCGCATGGTCCTGTTGGCCCTAGACGCCGCCCGAAAGCTATCCCAGGAGGGCATAGAGGTGGAGGTGATAGACCTGCGATGTCTCAGGCCCCTGGATATGGAGCCGGTACTGGAGTCAGTGCGCAAGACACACCGTGCCCTGATTGTGGAGGAAGTCTGGAAGACGGGCGGCTTTGGGGCGGAGGTGGCCGCCCAGATACAGGAACACGCATTCGATTACCTTGACGGCCCCGTTGCCAGGGTGGCAGGTGCGGAAGTGCCCATGCCTTACTCTCGACCTCTGGAACGGGCAGCCATACCTGACAGTGACGTGATTGCCCATGCGGTTAAGTCCTCAATCATGGGATGATACGTGACCACAACGTAACGCACCGGCTATAATGGCCTGCGCCCCAGCATCAGGAGGTGACTGACTTTGGCTACTACTATTGTGATGCCCCAGATGGGTTACGACATGAGAGAAGGGACCGTGGTCCGATGGCGGAAGAACGAAGGGGAAGAGGTATCCCGCGGCGAGGTGATAGCTGAAATCGAGACGGACAAGGCTACGGTTGAGATGGAAGCATACTCCACGGGGGTGCTTGGTAGGATAGTGGTAGAAGAGGGGAGAACGGTGCCCGTCGGGGAGCTTATAGCGGTCATAACCGACCCCGGCGAGAGCATTCCTTCTGTGGAAGAGCTAACAGGCCGTCCCGGCTCCGCTGGTGAAACGCCCCCTGTGGCGGCGACGCAACCGCCCCCCCCCCCCCCCCCCCCCCACCCCCCC
>JAGWBG010000127.1 GCA_021296015.1 Dehalococcoidia bacterium
CATACGAGATGAATGGCGAGCCGCTGCCTCCCATGCACGGCTATCCCCTGCGTCTCCTGGTGCCCGGCTGGTACGGAATGAACTCCATCAAGTGGCTGGTGGGCATCCACGTGATAGACCATCCCTTCGATGGGTTCTACCAGATTGAGCGGTACAGAGTGGTGAACGGGCCCGATGATGACAGCTACTATACCTATCTGAACCGGATGAAAGTGAAGTCCATCGTCACAGACCCCGCTCCTGGCGAGGTAGTTCCAACCGGCGATGAGTATACGGTGTCGGGTGCCGCATGGTCCGGCGAGAACGAGGTGGTCAGGGTTGACGTGAGCACCGACGGCGGCGAGACCTGGCACCCAGCCCGCCTCATTCCCAGGACCGACTACTCCTGGTATCGTTGGGAATTCGATTGGCAGCCCCCCGGCCCAGGCAACTACGTGCTCATGTCCCGTGCCGCCAACGACAAGGGAGACGTCCAACCCATGGACTTTCCCAACAAGTACGATGGCATCGGCTACGGCAACAACATGGTATTCGAGCACATGGTGGAAGTACGGGACCAGTAGCTGGCGCTCCCTCTCTAGCCGAGGGAGAGGGGGACTGAAAGCCGGGTCGTTTCATTTCTATTCTGGGGAGTGTCCCGGCTCGGCGGGCAGGAGCGACGAAGAGTCTAATGTCCTAGTCATTCGTGCCGTCCCGCTGCCGAAGGACTTTGGATTCCTTCCGCCTCCGGCGGATCCCGGGTGGACTCGGAGTGACGCGCTGCCAATGAAAAGGCCCTAGGACTGAAAGGGGTATCTATGGAATACGAGACAATCCTGTTGACCAAGGCCGATGGGGTAGCAACCATCACACTCAACCGGCCCGAGGTCCTTAACGCCATGAGCTTCCAGCTAATAGGGGAGCTGGACCGGGCCATCAACGCCGTGGAGGCGGACGATCAGATTGGGTCCGTCATAATCACCGGGGCCGGGGAGAGGGCCTTCTCTGCCGGTGCGGACATACATGAGCAAAGGCGAGATGTCCAGGAACTCTCCCCCGAGGAGATTGAGGAACGCCGCGGCATACGCTCCGAGTATAGCTGGCATATGGGCATTTGCAGCAAGCCCACCATCGGGGCGCTGAACGGCCTGTCCTACGGGGGCGGCGCCGTTCTGTCCTCCTCCCTGGACATGCGGGTAGGGTGCGAGCGCAGCACCTTCCGCTTCCTTGCGGCCTCCTACGGCAGGCTAAACTGCACCTGGACCCTGCCCCAACAGATAGGCTGGCCCATGGCCAAGGAGTTGCTGTTCACCGGCAGGGTGGTCTCCGCCGAGGAGGCCTACCGAATGGGCCTGCTCAATCACCTTGTGCCCCCGGACCAGGTTATGGACAAGGCAATGGAGATAGCCGCCGCCATCGCCAATAACCACCCTGATTCCGTGAAAGGCGTGAAACATCTTCTGGTTGAGGACATCGGTCGTAGCTGGCAGGAGATGTGGCAGATGGAGAAGGACTACCTTCGTACCCAGGTCAGGTCTCCCGGAGTGGAAGACGCCTTCAAAGAGTTCATAGACCGCAGAGGCCGCTAGCAAGCTGCTTACTCAAGGCCCGGCAGGGTTCCGCCTTTCTTCTCCCTAGGGGGAGGGGTCGGAGCACATCTTCCAGGGCCTTTTGCTTGGTTCCGGTCCCCTATCCCTGAAGGATACGGGGAACTCGTTTCACGGAGTATTGTAGAGGGGAGGCGACGCTATGAGACTTGAAAACAAGGTTGCCCTGATTAGCGGTGGAGCCAGGGGCATGGGCGCCGTAGAGGCCAGACTGTTCGCCCGTGAGGGTGCCAGGGTAGTCATTGGGGACATACTGGAAGCCGAGGGCAGGCAGGTTGAGGCCCAAATAAACGAGAGCGGGGGTGAGTGTCTCTTCGTCTACCTGGACGTTACTGACGAGTCCCACTGGGAGCACGCCGTCGCCGCCACGGTTGCCCGCTTCGGCAGGCTCGACGTGTTGGTGAACAACGCCGGGATTTTCCCGATGGCACGTGTGGAGGATACCACAGTAGAATCCTGGGACCAGGTGATGGACATCAACGCTAAAGGGGTGTTTCTGGGCACCAAGCACGCTATCCCGGAGATGCGAAAGGCCGGCGGCGGCTCGATAATCAATATCTCGTCGGTTGCTGGCCTGATAGGAAGCTCCCATTCGGCTTCTTATAATGCCTCCAAGGGTGCGGTGCGTCTCCTGACCAAGTCCACGGCCATTCAGTACGGGAGCGAGGGAATCCGGGCGAACTCGGTACATCCCGGTCTCATCGAAACCGAGATGTCGGCTGCCATGCGCTCCGATGAACCCGTTCTCCGGCGCTGGCTTGCGTCCACTCCAATGAGACTAGCGGGCCAGCCTGAAGAGGTAGCCTACGGCGTCCTGTACCTGGCTTCTGACGAGTCCTCCTTCATTACGGGGAGCGAACTGGTCATTGACGGAGGCACAACCGCCCAGTAGGGCCAGCAGTGTGGTGCCCTGGGACCTAGTGGAGTGTAACTATGCAACAAGCGAGTGATAGAGTATCCGTTTATATTGACGGGAGCAACCTATACCATGCGTTAAGTCAGTTAGGTCGCCGCGACCTAGACTTTGGATTATTTGCTGCCAAATTGACAGATAAACGACTCCTTGTGCGGACCTATTACTACAACGCCCCAATAGACCAAACTAAAGAATCGCAACGATACATAGAACAACAACGGTTTTTCCAAGCCTTAAAGACGGTCCCATACTTGGAATTACGGCTTGGGCGGCTAATATATCAAGGCTGGCCCAATGTTTCACCCCATGAAAAAGGCGTTGACATCAAGATTGCCACTGACATGCTAGTGCATGGGTTTCGTGGTCACTATAATACGGCGATATTGGTGAGTGGTGATAATGACTTTGAAGATGCTCTACAAGGAATCAAGGACTTGGGACTCCATGTTGAGGTTGCTCTGTTCGGGCAACGTACGTCGCAAAGGCTTCGTGAGGTTGCAGATGAAGTGATATTCTTGGATGCAACATATTTAGCAGACTGTTGGCGGTCAAAATAAAAACAGGAGGTTGCAAGGCAACCTCCTGTGGTTCATTACCTGAGGTTGCACGGCAATCTCAGGGAGACAATACGTTGTATATCATAAATATTTTTTATAAATTTGTCAACACAAAACGTGTTGACATGCAGGGCAAGTGCAGAACTCAACTTGTCTAAATTCCGTCATTCCGGCTCAAGGCTGGAATCTATATCCCCAGATTCCGGCGAAGGCCGGAACGATGAGTCCTGCCCCGTACTCGATGTGGGGCCGGAATGACGAAGGCGTTATCTCTAATGCGGTAGCCTTGGGGGTGTAGCGTACAGGCCACGGCCCTGTACGTTACACCCCCCCTTGATGCAATCAATCAGCCGATGCTCGGTTGGCTAGTTAACGTTCAGCCTGAGCGGCTATACCTGACCTCTCGGCACGGGTACGCCGGTGGTGTTCATCTGGATGCGGCCCATGGTGGCGCGGGTGGTGTAGTACAGGGTCTTCCAGTCATCGCCGCCCCAGTTCAGGTTGGTCGCTGCGCCGGTCAGAATGGTCCCCAGGTGCTTGCCTTCGGGGCTTATAATCCATAGTCCCCCGGGCCCCGTGCAATAGACGTTGCCTTCCATGTCGCACTTCATACCGTCGGGGGCACCGGGCGCGTCCCCGGACATCTGGCAGAAGACTCGCTCGGTATGTAGGAATAGCAAGCCGGTGCTGGGGTCCAAATCGAAGGCCCTTATGTGCCTTCTGCGGGAGTCGTTAATGTAAAGGGTCTTCTCGTCGGGAGAAAAGCACAGGCCGTTGGGCAGGGCGAAATCCCGGATTAAACAGTGGATGGTGTCCAAGTCTGCGGATACCCTGTACACTCCATTGAAGTCCAGTTCCGACTCCACGCCCAATATGGCCGGGTCTGTGAAGTATATGCTTCCGTCGGACTTCACTACCACGTCGTTGGGGCGGTTCAGTCGTCTGCCGTGATACCTGTTCGCCACTGTGGTGGTGCTCCCGTCGGATTCCAGGCGCGTGACACGGCGAGTACCGTGCTCACAGGCCAGCAGTCTGCCCTGGGGGTCCCTGGTGAGGCCATTGGCGTTGTCGGTGGGGTCTCGGAACACTGCGGGGGCCGCATCGCCGGGTGCCCACTTGTATCTCTTGCTGTTGCCAACGTCGCTGAAGAGGAGATACCCCCCCTCCTTCCACCACAGTGGTCCCTCGCCAGGCCCATTGTCCGAGCCGTAGCCGCTCCCCAACTGCTCTATCTCCGCGTCCGGTGATACCAGACGGTCCAACTCCGGAGCAAGCTTCTCGATAGATGCCATGTCAACCTCCCTTCTACTTCTACAAATATTCCCCATATCGGACTGGTTTATGCCCACAATGAGAGTCCCTCTGGGTTCGACGCAATTATAGGTTTAACCTGAAGCGCCGTCAACTCCATTCCTAGAACCCCCAGGTCTGGCCGAACTCGCTGCGGAGTACTGTCTGACCGGTGAATGACCGGGCGTCTTGAAGGGCCAGGTATACGGCACACGGGCCTACGGCTTCCGGCTCGACCCTTAGGTGCCAGTCCTGCTGGGCCCAGGGAATGATTGATGACCCCTCGCTTCTCAAAGGCCCCGGGTTCAGGACATTGACGGCTATGTTGTGCTCCTGCACCTCCTCGGCCAGGCACATGCTGAACATGTGCAGGGCTGCCTTGGTGGGGCTGTAGAGAACACCGCCCCGGTTCTCGGTGGTCGTCCGGGAGCCGATGCTTATGAAGTTGCCTCGTTGCTGCTTCATCATCACCGGCAGGACGTATTTGCAGGTAAGGTAGGGGCCGCGCACGTTCACAGCCATATTCTGGTCCCATCGTGCAGTGTCTATCTCGAGAATGGACTCGCCGAGAACCATGATGCCGGCGTTGTTGACCAGCACGTCTATCCGCCCGTATCGCTCCATTACCCTTTCGACCATATCCTTTACCTGGCTCTCGTCGGACACGTCACAGGTCACAGGCAAAGCCTCCCCTCCTTCGGCCTCGATGCCCCTGGCCGTCTCGTCTATGGTTCCGGCCAGGCCCGTCGGTGATTGAGGGCGGGCGCACACCACTACTTTGGCTCCTTCGCGGGCGTACTCCCTGGCTATGGCCCTGCCGAGGCCCCTGCTGGCGCCCGTGACGATTGCTTCCAGACCATCCAACTTGCGCATGCTGCCCTCCTGACAGCCCTCGAGTGGGTGCTGATCTCAGTACAGAGGTAGGTGCTCTCTCAGCCAGTCTGAA
>JAGWBG010000128.1 GCA_021296015.1 Dehalococcoidia bacterium
TGGCGAATATTCTCTTCTCTTATGTCCGTGGCCAAATAGGACTGGAGACCATTCACGATTGGATGGCGGCTAATGTCTGGCATCTGTCAGGTGAGGCCCAGGAATTAGCAGATGAAATTGGCGCTGAACTTGCCTACCTAGATGATGGGTATGCGGACGAAGCCCACTTTCGAGCGCGGGGATTGGAGATACTGGAAAGATTGTCTATAATTGATCGCACTCATTATGATAATCCCCCAATATCGGCGCGGACGTATGGCTCCAGATAGCCGATGCGGTACTCTCCATCCTCCCAGCTATCGTCCTTCTCGTCCCACACATAGGGCAAAGTAACAATTTCCCCCGGCGTGGTTATGGTCTCCAGGGCGCGCAGGGCGTCTCTCACTATGCTGCGCTGCAACTCCGGCTGATGAGGCTTCCCGGTCTGGTGTCCCAGGGGAAAATTCACGAAAACGGACCTTGGCGGCTTTACCGCCTGGGTGATGTCCAGAGCGGAGGTCATGGAGATGGTTGGGATACCTGCTGCCTCCACAGCCCGGGCAATCAGTCCTACGGACTGGTGGCACACGGGTCAGGCAGGCACCAGGTAGAACAGGTCAACGTTGTTGTCCTTGAGCATCTGGACGAAGCGTGGTGCCACTTCCTCATGTACCCTGCGGGTGGAGTAGATGCCGCCCATGAAGCTATAGGCGGGGTCGGCAAGCCGGCCGATAGCCCCTTCCTCCTCGAGTTTGCGCATCGGCTCGATGGGAAAGACGCAGTTGGGGTCTTTCCTGGCGTCCTGGGTACGGTAGCCGAAGTGAGAGATGCGCAGGTCCTCTACGGTCACCCCTTTGGGAATCTCCCGGTGTGACGTGTCATCCCTGGTGTGGAAGGGTTCCTGGTCCTTGTGGTGCACCCCACCCGAACTGACGAGGGCCACCTTGCATTGATTCAGGGGCTTGGCAAGGGGTGTCCAGGGTACGTCCTCATTTAGCACCCACCGGTACGGGGTATGGCGGGGGTACATCTCACGGGTACGAGGAATATATGCAATTGGCGACATCGTTCCTTTCCTCCTCTCACCTCGGCCCCTGGGCATCCCTCTCCCACCGGGAGAGAGGACGGGTGTGGGGGCTATTTTCGAAAGAACTCCATAGCTCTATTATACAACTAATCGGGTTGGCTCCCGCCGGGTTGGGGGTCCCCGATTTGCTGGATTGGTGCCTGTGCCGGCCTGCCACCCTTCACAATAGATATTACCACACCCAACAGCGTCAAGCTCGCCATCGCCAGGCAGACTATGCGAAAGCCCGTGGTGAACGCTCCGGGCGCGTTGGAGACCGCGTCCAGGCTGGCAGCATAGCCCATAGACGCCATAGTAGCGGTGACGATGGCAGTGGCCACGGCTATACCCATGACTTGGGCCGAGTTTCTCATCAGGTTGAGGAGGGCGGTGACGACCCCATACCTGTGGCGTTCCACCGTGCTGAGAATGGAGCTACTGTTGGGCGAGTTAAAAAAGCCCAGGCCGCAGCTTTGCAGCAGCATCCCGGCTAACACCAGGTCCAGGGAGGAGTTTTCTGTGACCCTAACGAGAAGAAACATCCCGGCGGCGGATATTAGAAGGCCGCCCACATTGAGCTTCCTCCACCCATAGCGGTCTGAAAGTCGGCCGGACAGTGGGCCTATGACAATCATGGCGATGGCGTTGGGGGCCAGAATCAGCCCAATCTTGCCCGGGCTGTAATCGAGCACGGCCTGAAGGTAGAAGGGAATCAGGTAGCGAATGGCGGAGAGACCCAGGAAGGAAATAAATCCTGCCGAGATTCCCATGGAAAAGGTCCGGCGTTTGAATAACCTCAGGTCCAGCATGGGCGTTGGCGTTTTAAGCTCCCACCATACAAAGGCGGCCAAGAATACCAGGAAGGCCACCCCGCCCGCTACGATGAGTGGCGCTCCCCAGCCCATGCGAGGGCCGTTGGTTGCAGCTAGGAGCAGGGTTATCAACGCCGTTGCGGATAAGGTTGCCCCCAGCCAGTCGAACCTGTCCCTTTTCCGGTCTTCCAGCATCCGCCTGTTGTCCAGGATAATCAGGGAGGCGGCGATGGCCAGGATGCCCAGAGGGACGTTGAATAAAAAGACGGAGGGCCAACCCCAGAGGCTGACCAGAAGGCCACCTATGGCAGGCCCGGATATGGCCCCCAACCCTACCACACTCATATATGAGCCCAGCGCCTTCCCCCGCTCATTGCCGGAGAACACCGAGACCATCATTGCCATTCCGGTGCCCTCGGCCATGGCAGCGCCACACCCCATGAGGACCCTGGACAGGATCAGGATTGTTATATTCGTTGAGAACCCCGCCAGAGCGGCGCCAAGTACGAAAAGCACAAGTCCGGTGACGTAGACCTGCTTGCGCCCAATTATGTCGGATAACCGGCCCATGGGCAGGAGCAGGGCGCTGATGGTAAGGTTGTAGCCCACCATTATCCACTGCACGGTGGGGAAGTCGGAGTTGAAGTGGTCCGTAATAGTGGGCAACGCCACGGCGACGGTGCCGTAGTCCACCACCGAGGTGAACAGGCCAATGCCGATGGCCGCAAAGGCCCACCACCTGTAGTTGCTGCTCCGTAATAAGGCTGCTCTCAACTTGAACTCTCAATACCTAATCCGGCTGGCTTGCCTCTGTCTGCGGCTCCCCAATCCGAGGGGCCGATTCCTGGGTAAGCTCCGTGCCCTTGAGGGCGGATACCACCACGCCCACCACCATGAAGCACCCCATTACCCGGAGGGATATACGCAGGCCCGAGGTAAACGCGTCCGGTGCTTGGGAGACCGCGTCGAGGCTGGGAGGGTATCCCTGGGAAGCCATTATGGCCGTCACGATAGCCGTAGCGACAGCTATGCTTATGATCTGGGCCGAGTTACGTACCAGGTTCAGGAATGACGAGACGACCCCGTACCTCTCTCGTTCCACCGCGCTGATGATGGAGTTCATGTTGGCCGAATGGAACATCCCCATCCCGGCGCTCTGAAGAATCAATGCAGGCATAACGTGCACCAGGGATGAATTCTCCGTGAGCCGTGAGAGGATGAACAGACCTGCGGCGCCTGATGCCATTCCCAAAACAGTGAACCTTCTCCACCCGTAACGGTCGGAAAGCCAGCCGCCAACCGGCCCCATGATTGCCATGCACAGAGCGGCAGGCACCATGACTAACCCGGTCTCCCTTGGGCTGTAATCCAGAACCTTTTGCAGATAAAAGGGCATCATGAACATAGATGCCGAGCTTCCCAGGAAGCTGAAAAACCCGGCTGATACTCCTAAGGAGAAGAGCTTGCGCTTGAAAAGTCTCAAGTCCAGCATCGGTGCCGGAGTCCGAAGCTCCCACCAGATGAAGGCGGCCAGAAAGGCAACAAAGCCAAATATCGCTGCCAGGATGGACGGAGATACCCAGCCGGCCCTGTGGGCGTTGGTCATAGCCATCAGTAAAGTAATAAGTGCCCCGGTTGATAACGACGCTCCCAGCCAGTCGAATCCGGTCCGTTGGCCGTCTTGAGGAGCGTTTACCGAGCGAATTTCATTCAGGACAAGAAGACACGCAGCTACTCCCAGTACTCCCAGGGGGATGTGAATGAAAAATACCCACTCCCAACCCAGTGCGCTTACCAGAATCCCGCCCAGCGCAGGCCCGGCAATTGCCCCGATGCCAACGACTGTCATTATGAATCCCATGACCTTGCCTCGTTCAGTGGGCGGAAAGGCGGAAATCATCATAGCCATGCCGGAGCCTTGAGTCATGGCACCGCCGCATCCCTGAAGGGCCTTGAACAGTATCAGGGTTACTATGCTCGTTGATGTACCAGCCAGAGCGGCACCGCCTATGAAGACAACCGACCCGATGATATAGACCCTCTTACGTCCGATCTGGTCGGACAACCTGCCCATAGGCAGAAGCAGGGCACTGATGGTAAGGACGTAGCCTACCACCACCCATTGCACGGTGGGAATGTCGGTCTCGAAGTGCTCGGGCATGGTTGGCAAGGCGACAACGACGCCCCCGTGGTCCATCACTGAAGAGAAGAGACCGATAGATATAGCCAGGAAGACCCACCACTTGTAGCTACTACTCTGTAATAAAGCTGCTCGCAACTTGCTCTCTGTTATCTAGTCCGGCTGACTTGTCTTGGACTGGCGCTCTCCGACCTGTGGTATGGGCATCTCTCTGGCCCGGCTACCTTTCAGGTAGGATACCACCATCCCCGCCAGAAGCAAGCTTCCCATCACAAGATAGGTCGTGCGCAGGCCGGACGTAAAGGCACTGATGACCTCCGTATTTGTACCCGTAGCATCTACAACTGCCTGGAGAGTAGGAGGGTGGCCCATTGACGCCATGATAGCGGTCACCATAGCCGTTGCCATGGCTATCCCCGTAACATTGGCCGAGTTCCGCACAAGGTTGAGGAGCCCCGCAACGACCCCGTACCTTTCCCGTGCTACCGCACCCATGATGGAACTGTTGTTGGTTGTATCGAACATGCCCATTCCGGCGTTTTGCAGCATCATAGCTACCATCACCATAGCCAGATGAGAGTCCACAGTAACCCTGGATAGAATGAACAGGCCGGAGGCGGACAGTATCATGCCACCCACGTTAAATATTCTCCATCCGTAGCGGTCCGAGAGGCGACCGCTCACCGGCCCGGTGATAATCATACAGAGAGAGACCGGGACCAGCACCAGCCCAATTTCAGCCGGGCTGTATCCGAGGACTTTCTGAAGGTAGAAGGGCATCAGGAAACGAACAGGGGTGGACCCCACAAAGGCTAGGAACCCCGCAGCAACCCCCAGGGAGAAGAGCCTGCCCCTGAAAAGCCTCAAGTCAAGCATTGGGGAGGGGGTACGAAGTTCCCACCAGATAAAGGTGGCAAGGAGAGCTACAAAGAGGGCCTCGGCTGCTAGGACGTAGGGCGACGTCCAGCCAAACCTGGGACCGTTGGTCATGGCCATCAGGAAAGCCACCAGCGTACCAGTGGACAGCGCCGCCCCCGGCCAGTCGAACCTGCTCCTTTGCCCGTCCTCGGCGACCCGCCGCCCGTCCAGGATAATCAGGGGAGCCAGGGTAGCCAGTGTGCCCGTCCCTACGGTGGTGTAGAAGACCCAGCGCCAGCTCAGGGCGTCCACCAGAAATCCGCCCAGGGGAGAGCCGGCTATGGAACCCATGCCAACCACGCTCAGGTACAGGCCCATAACCTTTCCGCGCTCACTGCCAGGGAAGGCCGAGGTAACTATGGCAAGGCCGGTGCCCTGGG
>JAGWBG010000129.1 GCA_021296015.1 Dehalococcoidia bacterium
GGCTAGATGGAGGGCGCGCCGCACTCTCACGTCTGTGTAGGGCTCCTTATTGTGATTCATCTGCGTCCAAAGGACGGCGACAGGGCCCGCAAAGTGCATCGTACCGTAGCCCTCCGTAACCTCTCCGAGTTTCTCGTTATCAGTGCCGCTCAGGTTGTTGGTCGGATGGATGTGTCCCAACAACTGCTGCGACCTGAAGGCGGAAAATACGGTGGCATGGGGTACGATGGCGAAGTACTTCATTCCGTCCCAGTAGGGGAGTCCCTCTTTGAAGTAGTCGGGATTCCTGACAAATTCGACGGAAACGTCCACTTCATGTTCCTTTATCAGGTAAGGGCCTGAACCCACGTGGTTCTTCTCCTCTTTCAGGTCAACCCCGGTCTCAATATGATGCTTGGGCAGTATCTTCATGTTCTCGTTGGCAAGAATGGGGAAGAAGGGGGCCGCCGGGAACTTGGTATTCACCTGTACGGTGTGGTCATCTATCACCTGGGAGCCAGCGTAAAAGGGTGCAATAACCCCGACCTGTGGCCTGGGCTCGTCCGGGTTGACCATATCGTCAAGGCTGAACACCACGTCTGCGGCGGTAACGGGCATTCCATCGTGCCACAGGGCATTTTCATGGAGGAAGAAGGTATAGGATAGGCCATCAGCGCTCAGTTCCCAGCGTTTGGCAAGGTCCCCCCTTATATCTGACTGGTCGTCGGTTTCGGGGTTGGACTCAACAAGACCATTATGCAGCGGGGCGAGCACAGTCAAGCAGTTATTGCTGGAACAGTTTGCATAGATATTATCGAAGGAAGCTCCCGCACCCATTTGCAGGGCCGGAATACCGCCACGCTTCCCCACAACCAGGGGGACCTCAGGCGTCTGGGTGGGCTGGGGAGTGGCAGTGGGAACCGGGGTGGCCGTGGCCTGTGGGTCGGCGGGCACGGAGGTAGCCGTTGCCTGTGGAGCAAGAGGCACGGGCGTGTCCGTAGCCTGTGGCACAGGGGTCGCAGTAGGCGGCACGGGAGTGTCCGTGGGCCGTGGCGTCGGCGTCGCATCCTCTCCACATGCCGCCGCCATTATCAGGACCAATACCAAGGCACCGAATACCAGGAGATTGTACTTGGCTATCCAGCTAGGCATCATGGTTGCACCCCCTTAGAGTCTCTCCAGACAGGCACTCACCGGATGGCTTTTGGTGTGGATGGGCGGGGAATCCCCGTAAACTATCATACTGTTATAATGTTGTCAATAAGTCCTATATTGATAATAATTTCACAATCCAAGTATTATATGATTTATAAAAAATGTTGCTTTTATCGTAACAGACATGTGGGCGGACCGTGGGACCCGAATAGACGTGTGGGCGCACGGGGTTGAGACGGTGTGTTGACATTGAATTACGGCGTGTATATCATCCTTGCCAACTGGACTTGCTCAAAAGACTTGGAGGGGTAACATGAAGTACGATGCCGTTGTAATTGGTGCAGGCTCTGCGGGATCGGTCGTTGCAGCCCGGCTGACCGAGGCCCCGGAGCGCTCGGTGCTCCTGCTGGAGGCAGGCCCGGATTATCCTGACTTCGAACACCTTCCCGAGGAAGTGAAGTTCGGCTACGCCACCGCTACGGACATTATGACCAGCGACCACAACTGGCAGTTCGTCGGCAAGGCCACCGACAGGGCCGAGCCGATGATGGTCCCCAGGGGCAAGGTCACCGGCGGCTCCAGCGCCATAAACGGCCAGGTCTTTCTCAGAGGTGTACCAGAAGACTACGACTCATGGGCCGCCTTGGGAAATGACCAGTGGAGCTTCCAGAACCTCCTCCACTACTTCCGTAAGCTGGAGTCCGACACAGACTTTCACGACGACTTCCACAATGCCGAAGGCCCCATCATCGCCCGTCGCTTCAAGCGGGAGGAGTGGCTCCCGGACCAGCGAGCTTTCTACAACGCCTGCAGGGCCGCGGGTTTCGCCGACAGCCCCGACCATAACCACCCGGACGCTACGGGCGTTGGCCCACTTCCATTCAACAACCCCAACGGCATCCGCTTTAGCACCGCTCTGGGCTATTTGAACCCGGCCAGGCATCGCCTCAATCTGACTATCAGGCCCAACTGCACGGTGCACCGCATCATCTTCGACGGCACACGCGCTACCGGAGTTGAGGTCGAGAGCGGTGGCGAGAGGTTTATCGTCGAGGGCGAGGAGATAGTCCTCAGCGCCGGGGCCATCGGCTCCCCCCAAATACAGATGCTGTCGGGCGTTGGCCCTGCCGACCATTTGAGGAGTCTGGGGATTCAGGTGGTGAGAGACCTGCCGGGCGTTGGACAGAACCTGAGGGACCACCCAATGGTCTACATGACCTGGCGCACCAAGAAAGACCATCCGATGGATAGCATGGCTCCCAGGGTCCAGATGGCCCTGCGTTATACCGCCGTGGGTTCGGACCTTCGCAACGACATGATGGTCTTTATGAACTCCTTTGCCAGTGAACGGGTCAATCGTGGCGGAGACCGCATGGAACCCCTGGGCGTTCGCATGATAGCCATCCTTGACCTTGCCCTCAGCTCGGGTGAGCTACGGCTTACGTCAGCAGACCCTAGCGTTCAGCCCTTTCTGGACTATCGCTACTTTGATAGCCCCTTCGACCGGCAGAGGATGCGTGACCTGGTCCGCATGTGCCTAAATCTGGCCGAACACGAGGACTTCAGGGACATCCTTGATGAGCGGATAGAGCCCACCAACGCCGACTTGGAGTCCGACGATGCCCTGGATGATTGGTTGTTGCGTGAAGCTACTACCGGTCAGCACATCTCATGCACCTGTAAGATGGGGCCGTCTTCGGACCCGTTGGCCGTGGTTGACCAGTACGGAATGGTCCATGGACTTGAGGGGCTGCGTGTGGTGGACGCCTCCATTATGCCCGACTGCGTCCGGGCCAACACCAACGTTACCACCATGATGATAGGCGAGCGTATAGCGGACTTCATGCAGCAAGACAGGTAGGAGCCAGCCCAGCCAAGGAGGAGCAAGATGAACTTCGGCCTTTTTATGATGCCGGTACACTACCCTGGGAAGGGTCTGCCCAAGACCATCAAAGAGGACATGAACACGGTTATCCAGGCAGACAAGCTGGGCTTCGACGAGGCCTGGATTGGCGAGCATTTCACAATCCCCTGGGAGAATCTCCCCGCCCCGGACTTGTTCATCGCCAATGCCCTTGCCATGACCAAAAACATCAAGCTTGGCACAGGAGTGGTGCTCCTACAACTGCACGACCCCAAGATGCTGGCCCACCGCATCGCCATGCTGGACCACCTGGGCGAAGGTCGGTTCTACTTTGGCATCGGCACCGGCGGAGTCCCCACGGAGTTCGACTTCTTCGGTGTTGCAGAGGAGGACCGCCACGCCCGGGCGGCTGAAGTTATAGATGCCGTCCTGAAAATATGGGAGTCGGATGGCACGCTGGACTTCCAAGGGAAATTCCTCCAGGTGGCCTCTCCAACTCCCGTCCTGCCCGAGGTCGGCCTTGGCCTATGGCTCAAACCGTACACCAATCCGCACCCTCCCATCGCTGTGGCTGGGGTTAGCCCCAATTCCTCCACCATCGAGTGGGCAGGGGAGCACGGATGGATACCCCTGACGACTGACATCCTGCGACCTGAACAGGTTCCCACTCACTGGGAGGCCTACAGTCGCGGGGCTGCCAAGGCCGGAAGAACCCCCGATCGCCGGGAATGGCGGGTCTGTCTGGACATCCACGTGGCCGAGACCACCGAAGAGGCGCGCAACGACGTGCTGAATCACGGCATGGGCCGGACCTACAACGAATATTTCTTTCCCGTGTACAAGCTGGCCGGCATCATGGACTTCATGAAGCCGGAGAAAAGCACCCCCGACAGCGCCATCACCGTGGAGTACCTCATGAATAACCATTGGGTGGTGGGCGACCCCGACTACTGTCTGCGGAAGATTCGGGAGGTGTACGACACCGTAGGAGGCTTTGGCACGCTGCTCCAGCTTACCCAGGACTGGGACCCGCCAGAGAAGGGACTGAAATCCCTGGACCTGTTCGCAAAGCACGTCGCTCCCAAGCTGCGTGACCTTTGGCCCGACCCACCTGCATAGCCCGGCGTGACCTGTTGGCCCGCTTCCCGCTCACCCACCGCACGGGGTGGGCTTAGCGGAGCCTCCCAGTCCGGGGCAGGCTCCAACCCCCAGGGTGCGAAGCACCTTCTAAAGACCACCCTGACTTGCGGGCATCAGTCGGCAGCCACCGGGGACTTCACCTGGTTCTTGAACGCCGGCATGACCTCTTTGCCGAACCACTCCAGCTGCTCCAGGGTGACATTGAGCGGCGTGCCCATATTTGCGCACTGCATGTTCACCTCTTGCATGCCGGGGTATCTGTCCTGTATGGCCATCAGTTTCTCGATGATTAGCTCAGGTGGCCCGCACAGCCAGGAGCCTGCCTTAACGCTATCCTCAAGTGTGGGCAGGCCGGCAAAGGGAGCTCTTCTGGGGTCGCCGAGGGCGTCAATCTGTTCGTCGGTGAGTCCCCTCACAAACCCCAGGGGGCCGAACATTTTCATGTGTTCTTCAAAAATCTTCTTTGCGTCCGCTATGGCCTTCTCTTCCGTATCCGCTATCTGGAATGAGTACCCGATGATGAGGTCGGTGCCCAACTCGGTCTCCCGGCCTGCTCTGGCCAGCGTGTCCCGCCAGGCTGTGACCACCCTATCGGCCGCTCCGCCGGCGGCTGCCCCGCCTCCAATCATGCCCTTGATGCCATGCTTGACCATGAAGTCCAGGGCGCGTTGACTGGCGCTGACTACTGGTTGCCAACACTCCACCGGACGGTTGCGTGGACGGGGCACCAGGGTAATCTCCTCTAACTCGTAGCCCCTGTAGGGAACCCTGGGGGGGATGTCGTAATATTTGCCGTGATGGGCGAAGGAGCGCTCGTTGAAAGCCTTGAGAATGACCTCGACCTGCTCCTCGAATAGTTCCCGGTTGGCGTCCTGGTCTATGATGGGAGCGCCAAAGGTCTCGACCTCCCGCGAGTGGTATCCTCGTCCAACACCGAATATGACCCTTCCCCCGGTGAGGATGTCGGCGGTGGCGAAGTCCTCAGCCAGGCGCAGGGGATGCCACATTGGGGATATGTTGAAGCCGGACCCGAACTTGAGATTATTGGTGAGATGTGCCAAGTGGACATAAAGCATGAGGAGATTGGGTATGCACTCATACCCTTCCCGTTGAAAGTGGTGTTCGGCAGTCCAGAA